>JBMDXL010000654.1:0-6998 GCA_048594465.1 Microlunatus sp.
CCCGGGGTGTTCAAGAACCACCAGCAGATCGGCCGGCCCTGTCTGCTCGGCTACATCGGCAAGTGCGCCGCGCCCTGCGTGGGCAAGGTGGACGCGGCCGAGCACCGGGAGATCGTCGAGGACTTCTGCTCGTTCATGGCCAGCGACGGCACCGCGTACGTCAAGCGGCTGGAGACGCAGATGCGTCAGGCCAGCGACGAGCTGGAGTTCGAGCGGGCGGGCCGGCTGCGGGACGACATCGGCGCGCTGCAGAAGGCGATGGACCGCAACGCCGTCGTGTTCGAGGACCGCACCGACGCCGACGTGATCGCGCTGTCCGAGGACCCGCTCGAGGTGGCCGTGCAGATCTTCCACGTCCGCGGCGGGCGGATCCGGGGCGAGCGGGGCTGGGTGGCCGACCGGATGGACGACGGCGGCACGGACGCGCTGATCGAGTCGTTCCTGCTCCAGCTCTACGACGAGGTCGACCCGACCGACCCGGACCCGAGCGCCGTGCCCCGCGAGATCCTGGTCCCGGAGCTGCCCACCTCGCTCGAGTCGCTGACCGAGCTGCTGACCCAGAAGCGCGGCTCCACGGTCCGGGTCCGGGTGCCGCAGCGCGGGGACAAGCGGGTCCTGATGGAGACCGTCACCCGCAACGCCAGCGAGGCGCTGATCCGGCACAAGACCAGCCGGGCCGGCGACCTCTCCACCCGCAACCGGGCCCTGGAGGAGATCCAGGAGGCCCTCGAGCTGCCGACCGCTCCGCTGCGGATGGAGTGCTACGACATCTCCAACCTGCAGGGCACCGAGGTGGTGGCCTCGATGGTCGTGTTCGAGGACGGGCTGCCACGCAAGAGCGAGTACCGGCGGTTCGTGATCCGCTCGGTCGACGGTCAGAACGACGTGGCCGCCATGCACGAGGTGATCACCCGGCGGTTCCGGCGACTGCTCGACGACCAGCGCTCGATCGCCGGCCCTTCCGGTAGCGGACCTCTGACCAACGGGGCCGAGAGCGGTCCTCTGGACGGCGCGGTCGACGGTGAGGGCCCGCTGCTCATCGACCCGACCACGGGTGCGCCCCGCAAGTTCGCGTACGCGCCGGCGCTGGTGGTGGTCGACGGGGGACCGCCGCAGGTGGCGGCCGCGGCGGCGGCGATGGACGAGCTCGGCATCCACGACGTCGCCCTCTGCGGTCTGGCCAAGCGGCTGGAGGAGGTGTGGCTGCCCGACAGCGACGTGCCGGTGATCCTGCCCCGGACCAGCGAGGGGCTCTACCTGCTCCAGCGGCTCCGGGACGAGGCCCACCGGTTCGCCATCACCCACCACCGGTCGCGGCGCAGCAAGTCGATGGTGGAGTCGTTGCTGGACGACGTCCCGGGGCTCGGCGAGGTCCGGCGCAAGACCCTGCTGACCCACTTCGGCTCGCTGCGGAAGCTCCGCGCGGCGAGCGTGGAGGAGATCGCGGCGGTGCCGGGCTTCGGTCCCGTGCTGGCCTCGGCCATCAAGACCCAGCTCGACCGGGCACCCGCCCGGGAGGCGGTGAACACGGCCACCGGCGAGATCGTCCCGTCCTGACGGGATAATGGCCCCGTGAGCAGTGATACCGGTGAGTAGTGATGCAGGCGTCCTGACCGACGGGGAACCGGAGGTCTCGGCGTCACCGGACGGGGCCCCGCCCGAGCCCGCGCTGAGGCTCGTGGTCGTCACAGGCATGTCCGGGGCCGGCCGCTCGACCGCGGCGAACGCGCTGGAGGACCTCGGCTGGTACGTGGTGGACAACCTCCCGCCCACGGTTCTCCCGGAGGTCTGCACCCAGGCCAGGGAGAACGGCATCCACCGGCTCGCGGTCGTCCTCGACGTCCGCACCCGGTCCTTCTTCGAGCAGCTGCCGACCATGTTCACCGACCTGGCCGCGGCCGGCACGATGCCGGAGATCCTGTTCCTGGAGGCCTCCGACGACGTGATCGTGCGGCGGCAGGAGTCGGTCCGCCGACCCCATCCGCTGCAGGGCGACGGCCGGTTGCTGGACGGCATCACCCGCGAGCGGGAGACCATCGCGACCCTGCGCGCGGCGGCGGACCTGGTGATCGACACCTCCTCGATCAACATCCACCAGCTGAGCTCGCGGGTCGCGCACGCGTACGGGGACTCCGCCGACGACGCCCTCCGGGTCACCGTGGTCTCCTTCGGCTTCAAGAACGGGATCCCGGTGGACGCCGACCTGGTGGTCGACGTCCGCTTCCTGCCCAACCCGCACTGGGTGCCCGAGCTCCGCCCGCAGACCGGTCTGAGCGCCCCCGTGCGGGACTACGTGCTGGCGCAGAACGGGGCGACCGAGTTCCTCCAGCGGCTGCAGGAGCTGCTCCAGGTCACCACCCAGGGCTACATCACCGAGGGCAAGCGGTTCGTCACGGTGGCGATCGGCTGCACGGGGGGCAAGCACCGCAGCACGGCGATGGCCGAGGAGTTCGGCCGTCGGCTGCGGGAGGTGGGGATGGCGACCAAGGTCCTGCACCGTGACGTGGGCCGAGAGTGACCCGATGACCCGGCCCGGTCAAGGACGACCGCCCCGTCGCACCACCCGCCCCACCCTCGAGCTCGGTCCGCCCGCGCTCCCCGCGGTCGTCGCCTTCGGCGGAGGACACGGGCTGTCGGCGTCGCTGAGCGCGCTGCGCCGGGTCACCGACCGGTTGACCGCGATCGTCACCGTGGCCGACGACGGCGGCTCCTCGGGCCGGCTGCGGGACGAGCTGAACTGCCTGCCCCCCGGCGACCTGCGGATGGCCCTGGCCGCCCTGTGCGGCGACGACGAGTCCGGTCGCACGTGGGCCGACGTGCTCCAGTTCCGCTTCCCCGGCGAGGGTGACCTCGCCGGCCACGCGATCGGCAACCTGCTGATCGCCGGGCTGTGGGAGCGGCTGGGCGACCCGATCGCCGGTCTGGACATGGTGGCCCGGCTGCTCGGCGCCGAGGGCCGGGTGCTGCCGATGGCGGCCGTGCCGCTGGGCATCGTGGCCGAGGTGATCGGTCTGGACCCGGCGACGCCGGACGAGGTGTCCACCATCCACGGACAGGCCCAGGTGGCCAAGACCACGGCGGAGGTGCGCGCCGTGCACCTGGTCCCGAGCGACCCGCCCGCCTGCCCCGAGTCGATCCAGGCGGTGGAGGAGGCCGACTGGGTGGTGCTCGGACCCGGTTCCTGGTTCACCTCGGTGATCCCGCACCTGCTGGTCCCCGAGCTGGCCACGGCGATCTGCGCCACCCCGGCCCGCCGTCTGCTGACCCTCAACCTGGAACCGGCGGGGGAGACCGCCGGCTTCACCGCCGCCCGGCACGTGGAGCTGCTGGCCGAGCACGCCCCGGACCTCCGGCTCGACGCGGTGCTGGCCGACCAGCGGTTCGCCTCCGACGACCCGCACCTCGCGGCCTGGGCGACCTCACTGGGCGCGGAGCTGGTGGTGGCCGACCTCGGCGTCCGTGACGGGTCCCCCCGGCACGACCACCTGCGGCTGGCGTCGGCGTACGCGGAGATCATGGGCGTCTGAGCCCGCGGTGCCGCTCCGACCGCCGTCGGATCCGCAGATGTGCCCGCAGACCCGGGTGACGGACGCTCGTCCGGGGCCGCGGAGGCGGAGCGAGGCGCCGAGCCGTGGCATCATGCTCGGATGGCGATGACGGCGCAGGTGAAGGCGGAGCTGGCGACGGTCAAGGTGACCCGACCGAGCAACCGCAAGGCCGAGATCGCTTCCACACTGCGGTTTGCGGGCGGGCTGCACATCGTCAGCGGCCGGATCGTGATCGAGGCCGAGCTGGACACCGGGGCCGCCGCGCGTCGGCTGCGGACCGAGGTCGGCGACGTGTTCGGCCACGACTCGGAGCTGGTCATCGTGAGCGGCTCGGGCATCCGCCGCGGCACCCGCTACGTGGTCCGGGTGATCAAGGACGGCTCGGCGCTGGCCCGGCAGACCGGTCTGGTCGACGGCCGCGGGCGTCCCGCGCGCGGCCTCCCGGCGCAGATCGTCAGCGGCAGCCTGGGTGACTGCGAGGCGGCCTGGCGGGGTGCCTTCCTGGCCCACGGCTCGCTGACCGAGCCGGGTCGCTCGATGGCCCTGGAGGTCACCTGCCCCGGTCCGGAGGCGGCCCTGGCCCTGGTCGGAGCGGCCCGCCGGCTGGGGATCGGCGCCAAGGCGCGTGAGGTCCGCAACATCGACCGGGTGGTGATCCGCGACGGTGACGCGATCGCCGCGCTGCTGACCCGGATGGGCGCCCACGACTCGGTGCTGATCTGGGAGGACCGGCGGATGCGCCGCGAGGTGCGGGCCTCGGCCAACCGGCTGGCCAACTTCGACGACGCCAACCTGCGTCGGTCAGCCCGAGCCGCCGTGGCCGCCGGCGCCCGGGTCGAGCGGGCCCTGGAGATCCTGGGTGACGACGTGCCCGACCACCTCAAGGCGGCCGGCGTGCTCCGGATCGAGAACAAGCAGGCGAGCCTGGAGGAGCTGGGTCAGCTGCACAACCCCCAGCTCACCAAGGACGCCGTCGCCGGTCGGATCCGCCGGCTGCTGGCCACGGCGGACAAGCGCGCCGTGGAGCTGGGGATCCCCAACACCGAGGCCGGTCTGAGCGCCGACCTGCTCGACGACGGCGACTGAGCGTCCGCGCGTCACACCACTGCGCGCACAGGTTCGATACCAGCCCCACCACAGGGCTGACGGGGCCTGATGAGACGAACGAACCACCCGTTTGTGGCCCCGGCCAGGTTCGTTATGGTGGGTCCCGGCTCCCGATGACTGGGGCCGTTCCTGACCTGAGGAGAAGGCACGTATGACCGTACGAGTGGGAATCAACGGCTTCGGCCGGATCGGCCGGAACTTCTTCCGCGCCGCGCTCGCCTCCGGCGCTGACATCGAGGTTGTCGCCGTCAACGACCTGACCAGCAACGCCAGCCTGGCGAACCTGCTGAAGTACGACTCGATCCTGGGTCGCCTCCCCGGTGAGGTCGTCGCGTCCGACACCGACATCTCCGTCGACGGCAAGTCGATCCGGGTCTTCGAGGAGCGCAACCCCGCCGACCTCCCCTGGGGCGACGTGGGTGCCGACATCGTGGTCGAGTCCACGGGCATCTTCACCGACGCGACCAAGGCCAAGGCCCACATCGACGGCGGCGCCAAGAAGGTCATCATCTCCGCTCCGGCGAAGAACGAGGACCTGACCGTCGTGCTCGGTGTCAACGACTCGCTCTACGACCCGGCCGTGCACAACATCATCTCCAACGCGTCGTGCACCACGAACTGTCTCGGCCCGATGGCCAAGGCGCTGAACGACTCGGTGGGCATCGTCAAGGGTCTGATGACCACGATCCACGCCTACACCCAGGACCAGAACCTGCAGGACGGCCCGCACAGCGACCCGCGTCGCGCCCGCGCCGCCGCCCTCAACATGGTCCCGACCTCCACCGGTGCGGCCAAGGCCATCGGCCTCGTGCTGCCCGAGCTGAAGGGCAAGCTGGACGGCTTCGCGATCCGCGTCCCCACCCCGACCGGCTCGGCCACCGACCTGACCTTCCAGGCCGGTCGCGAGACCTCGGCCGAGGAGATCAACGCCGCGATCAAGGCCGCCGCCGACGGCAAGTACCTGAAGTACAGCGAGGCTCCGCTGGTGTCCAGTGACATCGTCACCGACCCGGCCTCCTGCATCTTCGACGCGCCGCTGACCAAGGTGAACGGTGACCTGGTCAAGGTCATCGGCTGGTACGACAACGAGTGGGGCTACTCCAACCGCCTGGTCGACCTGGTCGGTCTGGTCGGCAAGTCCCTCTGATCGACAGCGCCCGAGCCGGGTCGGTCCGTTCCTCGCGAGCGGACCGCCCGGCTCCCGCGCGCCGGGGCTCTTCGCCCCGGTCATGCGCACCGGATGGACCTGTTCGACCCTCGTGAGGGCGTTCGCCCTCGACAACGCGTACGGCTGTGGAGGCATCGTGAAGTCGGTTGCTGATCTTGGTGACCTGCAGGGCAAGCGGGTTCTGATCCGCTGCGACATGAACGTTCCGCTGGATGGCGACACGATCACCGACGACGGTCGGATCAAGGCGTCGCTGCCCACGCTGAACCAGCTCCGGGAGGCCGGGGCGAAGGTGATCATCCTGGCCCACCTGGGTCGGCCCAAGGGGGCGCCGGAGGCGAAGTACTCGCTGGCCCCCGCGGCGCAGCGGCTGTCGGAGCTGCTCGGCGTCCAGGTGAAGCTGGCCGCCGACACCGTCGGGCCGTCAGCCACCGAGACCGTGGCCGGGCTGGCCGACGGCGAGGTCGCCATGCTGGAGAACGTCCGCTTCGAGCCGGGCGAGACCTCCAAGGACGAGGCCGAGCGGGCCGCCCTGGCCGACCGGTACGCCGCCCTCGGCGACGTGTTCGTGTCCGACGGCTTCGGTGTCGTGCACCGCAAGCAGGCGTCGGTCTACGAGCTGGCCCAGCGGCTGCCGAACGCGGCCGGATCCCTGGTGGAGAACGAGGTCGAGGTGCTGAAGCGCCTCACCCAGGACCCGGCGCGACCGTACGTCGTCGTGCTCGGTGGCGCCAAGGTCTCCGACAAGCTCGCCGTGATCGCCAACCTGATCAAGACCGCCGACACCCTGGTGATCGGTGGCGGGATGCTCTTCACCTTCCTGGCCGCCCAGGGCTACCCGGTGGGCAAGAGCCTGCTGGAGGCCGACCAGATCGACGCGGTCAAGGGCTACCTGAACGAGGCTGCGTCCGGCGGCAAGCAGATCGTGCTGCCCTCCGACATCATCGTCGCGCCGGAGTTCAAGGCCGACAGCCCGGCCACCGTGGTCGCCGCCGACGCGATCCCGTCCGACCAGCTGGGTCTGGACATCGGCCCGGAGTCCGCCAAGGTGTTCGCCTCGGTGGTGGCCGGGGCGAAGACCGTGTTCTGGAACGGTCCGATGGGCGTGGCCGAGTGGGAGGCGTTCGCCGGCGGCACCAAGGCCGTCGCGCAGGCGCTGACCGAGGTCGACGGCC
>JBMDXL010000655.1:0-3548 GCA_048594465.1 Microlunatus sp.
TGGCCGCGCTGATGGCCGACGAGCTGCGGCGCGACCACCGGCTGCTGGACGAGGCCGTCGGTGATCCGGCCCTGGCCGGTCGGCTGCGCGCCGCGGTCGACCAGGTCGAGCGGGAGCTGGCCGCGACCGGTTCCCCCGCCGCGACGGCCGCGACGGCCGCGGCGCCGGGGGCGGGTGACACCGGACCGGAGACCGGGGCGGCCGGAGGGCGGGCCGCCCTGGACGCGGAGTCCCCGCGGGCGGCTCTCGAACCGCCCCGGGTGCGCCAGGTCCCGTACGACGCCGGCACCCTGCTGGGCCAGGACCGGGACATCGTCGACGCCGAGCTGGTCGAGGAGAACGACGAGCCGGGCGGTCTGCGCTGATGGCGCTCTTCGGGCGGCGGGAGCGTCCCGACGACGCCTCCGGGGTGGCGGAGCGGGTCCGGGCCCTGGCCGAGGCGACCGACGCCTGCCGCGGCCGGGTGCCCGCGGAGGTGGTCACCGAGGCCGAGCGGGTGGCGACCCAGGTCGACCGTCGGCTGGCCTTCTCCGGCTCGGCCACCGTGGTCGCCCTCGCCGGCGCCACCGGGTCCGGCAAGTCGTCGCTGTTCAACGCCCTGTCCGGGACCGACCTGGCGCGGGTCGGGGTCACCCGGCCGACCACGTCGGAGCCGTTGGCGGTCACCTGGGGTGACGAGCCGACCGAGGACCTGCTCGACTGGCTGCAGGTGTCCCGCCGCCACGCCCTGCCGGCGGGCGACGGGTCGTCCGAGGGCGGCGCAGGCGCCTCGGGCGCGTCACTGGACGGGCTGATCCTGCTCGACCTGCCGGACCACGACTCGACGGAGAAGTCCAACCAGCTGCAGGTGGACCGGATGGTGCAGCTGGTCGACGTGATGGTCTGGGTGGTGGACCCGCAGAAGTACGCCGACGCCGTCCTGCACGAGCGCTACCTCCGCCCGTTGGTCGAGCACGCGCCGGTGATGGCGGTGGTCCTGAACCAGGTGGATCGGCTGCCGAAGACCGAGCGGGAGGCGTGCCTGCGCGACCTGCGTCGGTTGCTGGACTCCGAGGGTCTGCAGCGGACCACCATCCTCGCCGTATCGGCCGAGACCGGGGAGGGGCTGCCGGAGCTGCGCCAGCTGATCGCCGGCCGGATCGCGGACAAGCTCGCCGCCGCGCGGCGGCTGGCCGCCGACGTCTCGACGGCAGCCGACCGGCTGGCGACGGCGTCCGGTGACGCCGAGGTGCCCGAGCTGTCGCGCCGGAGCCTGGAGACGATGAACTCGGCGATGGCTGAGGCGGCCGGGGCCCGGGTGGTCGGCGACGCCGTCCGGGACGCCTGGCGGGTCCGCGGGGCCGCGGCGACGGGATGGCCGGTGGTGGCCTGGATCGGTCGACTGAAACCGGACCCGCTGCGCCGGTTGCACCTGGATCGGCTGACGTCGGGCGCCAAGCCGAAGGAGATCGACCCGACCGCTGTCGGACGGACCTCGCTGCCCACCCGGTCCGGGGTGCAGCAGGCGCGGGTCGACACCGCCGTACGGGATCTGGCGGCGGAGGCGTCCACCGGTCTGTCCCGTGGGTGGACCGACGCGGTCAAGGCGGCGGCGCGGTCGCAGGAGACGCGGCTGCCGGACGCCCTGGACCGGGCCGTGGCCCGGACCGACCTGGACGTGGACCGGCGGCGCCGCTGGTGGCAGGTCGTCCGGGTGCTCCAGTGGATCCTGCTCGCCGCCGTGGTCGCCGGGCTGCTGTGGTTGGCGGCGTCGTTCGTGCTGGCCTACCTCCAGCTGCCGCCGCTGCCCCCGGTCACCTGGGGCCGGCTGCCCGCGCCCACCGTGCTGGTGCTGGGCGGGGTCCTGGCCGGTGTGCTGCTGGGCGGACTGAGCCGGATCGGTGTCGTGGTCGGCGCGGCCCGGCGCGAGCGGGCGGCCCGGGCGGCCCTCCGGCGATCCGTCACCGCGGTCAGCGAGGAGCTCGTGGTCCATCCGGTCCGCGACGAGCTGGACCGCTACGCCCGGGCCCGTACCGCCCTCGCCCGCGCCACCGCCCGCTGACCCCCACCCGACTTTTGTGCCACGGTCGTCGACTGTTCGTGTTTTCGCTCCAGAAGTTTGCTGTCGTACGCTGTCGCCGCGACTGGCGTAGGTGGGCAACCACCGGGAAGCACGACCTGAGAGCATCGCCCGCCTGGGTGCTCCTCTGATGGAGGAGCGCACCCGCATGCCCGCAGCCCTGATGGACGGCACCGCCGTCGCCCGGCGATCCCTGGACGACACCCGTACGCGGGTCAGCGCCTACCGCGAGACGACCGGGCGGACACCCCGGCTGGCCACCGTGCTGGTCGGTGACGACCCCGCCTCGCACACGTACGTGCGGATGAAGGTGAACCGCTGTCGCCAGGTCGGCATCGACTCGCTGCGCCGCGACCTGCCCGCGGAGAGCACCACCGCCGAGGTGGTCGAGACCGTCGACGCCCTGGTCGCCGACGACAGCGTGGACGGCATCCTGGTCCAGCACCCGATGCCGGCCCACATCGACGAGCGTGCCGTCTTCGACGCCATCAGCCGGGGCAAGGACGTCGACGGCGTGACCGCCAACGCGTTCCTGGACATGGCCGGCGGCCACGAGGAGACGTTCGCCTCCTGCACCCCGGCCGGCATCGTCGCCCTGCTGGACGCGTACGACGTGCCGATCTCCGGCAAGCACGTGGTGGTGGTCGGCCGCAGCTCCATCCTGGGCAAGCCCGCCGCCATGCTGCTGCTGGGCCGCGACGCGACCGTCACCATCTGCCACTCCAAGACCAGGGGTCTGGCCCAGTTCGTCTCCGAGGCCGACATCGTCGTGGCGGCCGTGGGCCGACCCGAGCTGATCCGCGGTGAGTGGATCAAGCCCGGCGCCGTGGTCATCGACGCCGGCTACAACGAGGGCAACGTCGGTGACGTCGCGTTCGGCTCGGCCGCCGAGCGCGCCAGCCTGATCACCCCGGTCCCCGGCGGCGTCGGACCGATGACCATCGCCGTGCTGCTCAGCCAGACCGTGAGCGCCGCGGAGCAGCGCGCGAGCTGAGCTGATCGGCGCGGGCCTGGGTTGTGGGGCAGTGGCCCGGCGCCGCCCGGGTCGACCCGATGCGGCTCGGCGGTGGGTTCCGGGTCGTGCGTGGCGGCGGGGCCGGTCGGACGTGGCTCGGTGGTGGGTTCCGGGTCGTGCTTGGGCGGCGGGGTCTGTCGGATGTGGCTCGGCGGTGGGTTCCGGGCCGGGGAGGGCGTGAGCGCCCGGCTGAGGAGGTCGCGCCCGCCGAGAAGGAGCTTCGGGCACGCTGGGAGCTCGTTCGGTGCGCCCGAACCTCCTTCTCGATGCGGCAGCGGTCGGCGAACCCGTCCCTCAGCTCTGGGCGCGGAACCGTTGTCCACAGGCGAGAGCCGACGTCGAGCGTCATCCACAGATCTGCGATCACCCCGGACGAAATCGCGTCGCGTCCTTTGTGTGTCCATGAGGCACCGGGTGGTCCGGGCCGCAGGAGGGATGACGACATGGACGCGTACGTGCAGCTGACCGGGAACG
>JBMDXL010000656.1:0-3583 GCA_048594465.1 Microlunatus sp.
GACCAGGCCCAGCCGAGGTCCCCCGGATGCAGCTGCACCGGGGACTCCTCCGCCTGCCAGTCCCGCAGGGTGGCCACCACCCCACCCAGCTGGTCGACCGTGGGCGTACGAAGTCGCAGGGTCATGGGGTCGATCAGACACCACCGAGGTCGGCGGCGCACCCGGATTGACCCGCTCGGCCGCGAGAGGTCGCCGACGACGACCGGTCACCCGAGACGTCGCAGCACCGCCTCGACCACGACCTCGACGCGGGCCGTCATCTGTGACGTGTCGACCGGCCGACGCCCGGCCCCCTGCCGGGTGATCCACGTCCCGGCGCTGTCGTCGTGGTGCCGCAGGGCGAACAGGTCCCACCACGGATGCAGCGTCACGCCGGTGATCGACCGGTAGCGCGCCGCGAGCTCGTCGGCCCAGGCGGGTGCGTAGAGCGACGCCAGATAGCGACGGCACTGCCCGACGTCGATCGCGCGCGATCCCCGGTAGCTGCGGTTCCCGTCCGTCAGCCCGCAGATCTGCCCGGCCGACCAGAGCAGGTTGACGGGCAGGAAGTCGCCGTGCACGAAGACGGCCGGGTCCGCCGGCGGCGGCGTGGCCAGCACCTGGAACGCCGCCGTCCACACCTCGGGCCGCCGGGCGCCGGCCGGCACCTCGAGCTCGTCCAGCGGAGCGATCCAGGAGTCCGTCCCGGGGCGGAAGGTGGGCGCGGGGAGGTCGAGGGCGTGCAGCCGCGCGGCCAGCTCGGCGATCCGGGCCAGCCAGGGCCCCGGGTCGGGCGGGTCGAGCTGGAGCCGGCCCGGCAGCCGGGTGGTCAGCAGCGACGGCGCACCGTCGGTCGCCGCACCGGCGACGTCGGCGGACAGGACCCGCGGCACCGGCAACCCGCTGCCCGCGACCAGCTCGAGGTTGGCGATCTCCCGTCGGAGCGTCGGCTGCAGGTCGAGGCCCGCCGGGTACTGGCGGAGGACGACCTGCGTACGCCGGCCGTCCCGTTCGACCGTCAGCAGGCTCACGGCCGAGGAGACACCACCGGTCAACCGGCGACAGCCGACGACGCGGCCGCCGACCCCCGACGCCGCCGCCACCCAGGCGAGGGTCGCTTCCGTGGGTGGCCGCTCCCGGAAGCCGTTCTCCCGCCAGTCGCCGTCGGTCACGGGCGTGATCCTAGGCATCACGGTCGGTGGCCCGCCGGGGGTGGCACCGCCCCACCTGGTCCGGGAACGGGGGTCGCACTAAGGTGACGTGCTCGGGCTCGGGGGCCTGACATCTGACATCCGAACCGTTGGCGTAGGAGCACCGATGGCACCCTCCCGTCGAGCCGGCCGCTGGCTGCGTCTCGCGTTCTGGCCCGTCGTCGCGCTCAGCTGCGTCGGCATCGTCGGCCAGGCCTCGTACGCGGCGTTCAGCGCCAAGGTCTCCAACAGCGGCAACACCTTCGGTGTCGGCACCGTGTCGCTCTCCGACGACGACTCCGGGGCGGCCCTGTTCTCCCTGACGGGGTTGAAACCCGGGTCGAACGGCTCGCGCTGCATCACGGTCACCTCGACGGGCAGCCTGCCCTCGTCGGTCAAGCTCTACACCGCCAACACAGGCACCACCAACAACCTGTCGAGCTACATCACCTTGACGGTGACCCAGGGCACCGGCGGCAGCTTCGGCGCCTGCAGCGGGTTCACTGCGCTGGGCAGCGGCTCGGCGGTCTACTCGGGGACCCTGGCCAGCCTGTTCAGCAGCGCCACCTCGTACGGCAGCGGCGTCGGGACCTGGACGCCGTCCGGCGGCAGCAACGCGAACGAGTCGCGGACCTACCAGTTCGCGTACGCGGTCTCCTCCTCCACACCGGACTCGGCCCAGGGCGGCACCGCGACCTTCACCCTGACCTGGGAAACGCAGAACACCTGACATGAGCACCCGGCGTCCCTGGACGTGGCCGTGGTTGATCGGCACCTCCGCTGCCCGCGGCGCGCTCGCGGTGCTGGTCGGTCTGGCCCTGTGGGGCGCGGTCCCGGCCCTGGTGGGCTGGCACCCGACCACCGTCAGCAGCGGTTCGATGCTGCCGCGCCTGCACGTGGGGGACGTGGCCGTCTCCCGTCCGCTGGGTCCACAGCCGCCGGCGGTCGGCAGCGTGCTGCTGTTCCCCGACCCCGACCGGCCGGACCGGCTGCGGCTGCACCGCTTCGTCGGCATCGACGACGACGGCCGGCTGGTCACCCGCGGCGACGCGAACCCCGGCAACGACTCCACGCCGGTCGACCCGGCCTCGGTGATCGGCATCGGCACGTTGCGGGTGCCGTATCTCGGTCTACCCGTGATCTGGTGGCGTACGGGTGAGTGGGTCCCGCTCGCTCTGCTGGTGCTCGGCCTGACCGCCCTGACCCTGCTCGCCGCCCAGGCCCGCTACTTCACCTTCGAGTCGTCCGCCGGCCACGGCGGGCCGCCGACGGATACCGGGGCCGTCGGCGACGTGGGGGCCGACCCGCGGGCTGTGGACGCGACCGGCGGGGACACGACCGGCGGGGACACGGGCGGCGCGGCCGACGCGGGTGGCGCGGGTGGCGCGGATGACGCGGGGGCGGCCGGCGGTGGACCCGCCCGGTTCCTGCGCACCCTCGGTGTCGGCACGGTCGCGGGGGCGGCCTTGCTGAGTGTGGCCGTCCCGTCCTGGTCGGCGTTTTCCGACACCACGACCACCCGGGCCGAGCTGGGCGCCAACCTCTACTTCAGCTGCGCCAACGCCATCACCGCGCAGCGGCCGAACGTCCTGCTCTGGTACCGGATGGACGAGACCTCCGCCACCACCACCTCGGCCACCGACAGCTCGGGCAACGGCCGGACCGGGGTCTACCCGGTCACCGGCAAGACCCCGGTGGCCATCCGGTCGTGCGCCCCCACGGCCGACACCGGACGGGCGATCACCTTCAACGGCACCTCCGGCTACCTCAGCTCGCCCGCGGTCAGCGGGGCCGCCCCGGACACGTTCTCGGTGGCGATCCGGTTCAGGACCACCACCGCCCGCGGCGGCAAGCTCATCGGCTACGGCTCGTCCCGCACCGGCGCCTCGGCCTCCTACGACCGGCACCTCTACCTGGACAACGACGGCGCCGTGACCTTCGGGGTGTTCCCCAACGCCGTCCGCACGATCACCTCGGCCGACGGCCTCAACGACGGCGCCTGGCACCAGGCCATCGGCACGTTGTCCCCGGCGGGTCTGAAGCTCTACGTCGACGGGGAGCTCATCGGTTCCGATCCCGACACCACCACGGCCCAGGCCCTCAGCGGCGGGTACTGGCGCATCGCGTACGACAACCTGGACGCCTGGCCCAGCGCACCGACCAGCCGGTTCTTCGCCGGCACGCTGGACGACGCCGTGGTCTACACCACCGCCCTGACCGCCGACCAGGTGAAGGCGCAGTGGGTCGCCTCCCAGCCTGCTTGATCGGTGCTCGCGCGGCGGACCAGCCCGCGCTGAGGTCGTCTTGAGGTTGATCGACAGCCCGGCGAACCCTGCCAGCAACCTGAGCCACCAGACCCCGCTCTCTTGATCATCCACCGCGGTCACGACACCAGAGTTCTCGTCACCAGGCAC
>JBMDXL010000657.1:0-1606 GCA_048594465.1 Microlunatus sp.
GGAGCGTCCGAGTCGATCTGCTGCGGCAGCTGGGTCATGGTCGCCTGCTCCTTCACGCACCGCCGGCGAACAGCTTCGCCCGCGGGTTCGGGGATCCCTCCACCTCGGCGTAGGAGTCCAGGGCCTGGCGGGCCTCGGCGCTGAGCGTGGCCGGCACGACCACGTCCACCGACACCAGCAGGTCGCCGCGGGTCCCGTCCCGGCGGGTCACCCCCTTGCCACGCACCCGCAGGGTGCGTCCGTTCGGGGTCCCTGCGGGCAGGCGCAGCTTGACCGACGGACCGTCGAGCGTGGGCACCTCGATCTCGGCCCCCACCGCCGCCTCGTGGAAGGTGACCGGGGCGGTCAGGGTCAGGTTGTCCCCCGTACGCCCGAACACCGGGTGGGGACGGACGTGCACCATCACGTAGAGGTCACCGGCCGCACCACCGTTCTCGCCGGCACCGCCCTTGCCCTTCAACCGGATGCGCTGGCCGTCGGTGACGCCTGCGGGGATCCGCACCTGCATGGTCTTGGTCGACCGGCCGCGACCGGAGCCGTGGCAGACCGGGCACGGGTCGTCGACCACCATGCCGCGACCGTGGCAGTCCTTGCACGGCTCGGTCATCGCGAACACCCCACCGGAGGTGGAGGTCTGCATCCCGGAGCCCTGGCAGGTGGCGCAGACGTGCGGCACGGTGCCGGCCTTGGCACCGGTCCCGTGGCACGCCTCGCAGGGGGCGTCGGAGATCATCTGCATCCCCACCGTCACCCCGGCGATGGCGTCGACGAAGTCGACGGTCACCTCGCCCTCGACGTCGCTGCCGCGGCGCGGACCGCGCGCCGACGAGTAGCGCTGCGTCCGGCTCTGGCCGGAGTTGAACAGCCCGCCGAACAGGTCGGAGAAGTTGCTGTCGGAGGCGTTGCGGAACAGGTCGTCGACCGACGGACCCGCCTGGCCACCGGCACCACCGCCGCCCCCGGGGAAGCGGAAACCGCCCCCGCCGAACAGCTTGCGGGCGTCGTCGTACTCCTTGCGCTTCTTGGTGTCGGCCAAGACGTCGTTGGCCTCGGAGACCTCCTTGAAGCGCTTCTCCGCGGCCGGGTTCCCCGGGTTCTGGTCGGGGTGGTTCTCCCGGGCCAGCTTGCGGTAGGCCTTCTTGATCTCCTCGGGCTTCGCGTCCTTCGCCACGCCGAGGACCTTGTAGTAGTCCTTCTCCAGCCAGTCCTTGGTGCTCACGGACGCCTCCTCTCGAGGTTCTCGGGACCGGTCTCCCGGGTCCGGGTCATCGTCGTCTCCATGGTCGGGTGCCGGGCGGCCCGGAAGCCACCCGACACCCTCAGGTCAGCCCTGCTCGTCGTCGGACGCGGCATCGGCTGCTTCCGGCGCAGCCTCCGGGGTGGTCGCCCCGGTCGAGGCGGCGCTCGGATCGGGCTCGGCCACGGCCACCCGGGCCGGCCGCACGACGCGGTCGCCGATCTTGTAGCCGGGCTGCAGGATCTCCACGCACGTCGGTCCGTCGATCCCCTCGGCGTGCGAGTGCAGCAGCGCCTCGTGGATGTGCGGGTCGAACGGGTCGCCCTTGGCGCCGTACGCCTCCAGCCCGTGCCGGGTGCTGACCCGCTC
>JBMDXL010000658.1:0-5932 GCA_048594465.1 Microlunatus sp.
TGATCGGGCGGGTGACGGCCTGGCAGCGGGCGGCCCTGGGCTGGTCGGCGATCAGGAGTCTCAAGCTCGCCCGGTTCGGCGACAACATGCGCAACGTCGCGGTCACCGAGGGCGACAAGGTCGAGGCCGAGCTGAAGTTCGGGGTCTCGGTGAACACGTACGGCGTGAACGACCTGGTCGCCGTGGTCGACCAGATCGAGGACTCACGCGTCGACCAGCTCGTCGCCGAGTACGCCGACCTCTACGATCTCGATCCGGTGCTGGCCCCGGGAGGGGAGCGGCACGAGTCGCTGCGCTACGGCGCCCGGATCGAGGCCGGCATGCGGGCGTTCCTGACCGACGGCGGGTTCGGCGCCTTCACCACCAACTTCGAGGACCTGGGCGGGCTGCGTCAGCTGCCCGGACTCGCCGTCCAGCGGCTGATGGCCGACGGCTACGGCTTCGGCGGCGAGGGCGACTGGAAGACCTCGGTCATGCTGCACACCCTCAAGGCGATGGTGCCGGGCGGACCGACCTCGTTCATGGAGGACTACACCTACGACCTGACCGGGACCCCGCGCATCCTCGGGTCGCACATGCTCGAGGTGTGTCCGACCATCGCGGCCGGACGGCCCCGGATCGAGATCCACCCGCTGGGGATCGGGGACCGGGAGGACCCCGTCCGGCTGGTGTTCGACGCCGTCACCGGCCCGGCCGTGGTGCTGGGCATCTGCGACGTGGGTGACCGCTTCCGGCTGGTGGCCAACGCCGTCACGGTGGTCGACCACCCGGAGCTGCCGAACCTCCCGGTGGCCCGCGCCGTCTGGGAGCCGCAGCCCTCGCTGGCCACGTCCGCGGAGTGCTGGCTGGAGGCGGGCGGCCCGCACCACACCGTGCTGTCCGCCGCCGTCGGGGTGGAGGAGCTGACCGACTTCGCCGCCATGGTCGGCACCGAGCTGGCCCTGATCGACGCCGACACCACGCACCGGGCCTTCCGCAACGAGCTCCGCTGGAACGCGGCGGCGTACAAGCTGGGGCTGTAGGCACACGCCGGCTCGTTCCCGTCCTCGGGATGCGGTCGGCACCGTGATCGGCTGACCGCCCGCGGGAGCGGTCGGTTCAGGCCAGACCCTGACCGGACAGCCACTGCTGCCCGCGCCGGGCCGAGGCCTGGGCCAGCCAGGCGTCCTGGACGATCTCGGCCAGCTCGGCCTGGCTCAGCTCGCCGATCCGGCTGGCCCGCACCAGCACCGACGGGTGCCCGTCGAAGTGCGGGGTGCTGAAGAACGGGCTCGTCTCGTCGGTGACCAGGGCGAGCTTGTCCGCCTCCGAGCCGACCCAGATCATGATCACGTCGTCGTAGCGCTCCCCGCTGACCGGGTCGACGGCGTCGGGTCGGGGCGTGCGGAAGAAGACGAACGACTTGCCACCCACCTGGTAGACGGGGTTGCCCTTCGGGCCGTGGGTGACGGTGACGTGCGGCATCCCTTCGGCCAGCGCGTGCACGTCGGCCGGCGTCGCTCGTCGCCTGCTCATGCGCTCAGGCTAGTTCCGCCGCGCCCGGCTCCTCCCGCGCGGAGGGGCTGGATCAGCCGGCGAACATGGCCAGCGAGATGGCCACGAACTGGGCCGCGAAGGCCAGGATCGTGCAGGCGTGGAAGATCTCGTGGTAGCCGAACCAGGTGGGCGACGGATCGGGTGACTTGCGCGCGTACACGATCGCTCCGCCGCTGTAGAGCAGCCCGCCGGCCATGATCAGCGTGAACACCGCGACCCCGGCGTTGGCCAGGATCTGCGGCAGCCAGAACAGCGCCCCCCAGCCCATGGCCAGGTAGAGCGCGGTGTAGAGCCAGCGTGGCGCGCCCAGCCAGAACAGCCGGAACAGCAACCCGGCCAGCGCCGCCGACCAGATGATCACCAGCAGCGTGGTGGCCGAGCGGGGGCTGAGGGTGAGCACCGCGATCGGGGTGTAGGTGGCGGCGATGAACAGGTAGATGTTGGCGTGGTCCATCCGCCGCAGCACGGCGTCGCCACGCGCACCCCAGCTGAACCGGTGGTAGATCGCGCTGGTCCCGAACAGCAGCAGGGACGCGGCCAGGTAGATGGCCGCGGCGATCCGGGCGCCCGAGGTCGGGGCCAGGGCGACCAGCACGATGCCGCCGGCGGTGGCCAGCGGGGCCATCCCCGCGTGCAGCCAGCCGCGCAGCTTGGGCTTCACCTGGCGGACGACCTCGCCCAGGGTGTCGGTGGTGCGCTGGCCGTCCTCGGTGGACGGGCGCTGGTGGGATGGGGCCACGGTGCTCATCAAACTCCTCTCGGCCGACCCGGTGACGACGGGGCTAACTTTACTCGCCGTAAGTTACGGTTGCGTAGGTTCAGCCTACGGTGCGATGACGACGAACCGAATGGGTGCCGGCTGTGAAAGCGCCCACGACGGCGGACCCGCGACGTTGGTCCGACGGCGTTACAGTGCCCCCATGCCCCGACTCCCTCGTGGCCGCCTCGAGCGGCTCAGAGAGGTCGCTGACCGGCTCCACCCCTCCGGGCTCCTCTACGCGACGTACGAGCACCGGCTGATGGCGGAGCTGGACCCGGAGCGCCGACCGCAGCACGTGGCCGTGCTCGCCGACGGCAACCGCCGCTGGGCGCGGGCCAACGCCCCCGGCCAGCCGCTGGTGGCCGGCTACCAGGCCGGGGCGGACAAGCTCAAGGAGTTCGTCGAGTGGTGCGACGAGCTGGACATCCCGGTGGTCACGCTGTGGGTGCTGTCCACCGACAACTTCCAGCGCAGCGGGGCCGAGGAGATCGGTCCGCTGCTCAACGTGATCGAGTCCATGGTCACCGAGCTGGCCGCGGCCCAGCGCTGGCGGATCCACCCGGTCGGCGCGCTGGACCTGCTGCCGCCGGACACCGCCGCCGCCATGAAGGCGGCCGACGTGCAGACCGCCGGCATCGACGGCACCGTGGTCAACATCGCCGTGTCGTACGGCGGCCGGCACGAGCTGCGGGACGCGGTCCGCTCGCTGCTGGCCGAGCACGCCCGGAACGGCACCTCGATCGAGGAGCTGGCCCAGACCCTGGACATCGACCACATCGCCGAGCACCTCTACACCCGGGGCCAACCCGACCCCGACCTGATCATCCGCACCTCGGGCGAGCAGCGGCTCTCCGGCTTCTTGATGTGGCAGTCCGCGCACAGCGAGTTCTACTTCTGCGAGGCGCTGTGGCCGGACTTCCGCAAGGTCGACTTCATCCGGGCGCTGCGCGCGTACGCGGACCGGGAGCGCCGGTTCGGGGGCTGACCCGTCCCGTTTCGTACGGGGTGAGTGCCAACGCCAGAAGACGATCACGTGACATCCGGCGTGTGGCGCCGTCCCTGACCGGTTGACGACGTACGTTTCCCGTGTGGGACGCAGTTGCAGCGGCCCGCACGGGAGGCGCTCCATGACCCTTCGCCAGACGAGGGGGATCCCTCGCGACGCGAGGGAGACCCGTCACCTGACGCAGACCTGCAGACCCGTTCCGGTCTGCGCATCCCGGCCAACCACCTAGGTGTGAGGCCGGGCGCCGAGGGCGTGCGGCCTCCAGAAGGGGACATCGCAATGTCTTCTGCACACATGGCTTCGACCTCGGGCCGCCGCACCTACGTCATCGACACCTCGGTCCTGCTCAGCGATCCGCACGCGCTGCGCCGGTTCGCCGAGCACGACATCGTGCTCCCGATCGTGGTGATCACCGAGCTGGAGGGGAAACGACACCACGCCGAGCTCGGCTACTTCGCCCGGGTGGCGCTGCGTCACCTGGATGACCTGCGGATCACGTACGGGCGGCTGGACGCCCCGGTGCCGGTCAACGACGTGGGCGGCACGCTCCACGTCGAGCTGAACCACACCGATCCCAGCCTGCTCCCGCCCGGTTTCCGGCTGGGCGACAACGACTCGCGGATCCTGGCGGTCGCGCTGAACTTCCGGGCCGAGGGTCACGACGTCACGCTGGTCTCCAAGGACCTGCCGATGCGGGTCAAGGCGTCCGCCGTCGGGCTCACCGCGGAGGAGTACCGCGCCGAGCTGGCCGTCGAGTCCGGCTGGACCGGGATGACCGAGCTGGAAGTGGGCTCGGAGCAGGTGGACTCGCTCTACGAGCACGGCTTCCTGGACCTGGAGGCGGCGCGGGACCTGCCCTGTCACACCGGCGTGGTGCTGCTCGGTGGGCAGGCGTCGGCGCTGGCCCGGGTCACCCCGGCCAAGGACCTCAAGCTGATCAAGTCGGACCGGGACGCGTTCGGTCTGCACGGCCGCTCGGCGGAGCAGCGGGTCGCGCTGGACCTGCTGCTGGATCCGTCCATCGGCATCGTCTCGCTCGGGGGTCGGGCCGGCACCGGCAAGTCCGCGCTGGCCCTGTGCGCCGGGCTGGAGGCGGTGCTCGAGCGGCGCCAGCACAGCAAGGTCGTGGTCTTCCGGCCGCTCTACGCGGTGGGCGGTCAGGAGCTCGGGTACCTGCCCGGCACCGAGGGGGAGAAGATGGCGCCCTGGGCGCAGGCCGTCTTCGACACCCTGGGGGCGGTGACGTCGAAGCCGGTGATCGAGGAGGTGCTGGAGCGCGGGCTGCTGGAGGTGCTGCCGCTGACCCACATCCGCGGCCGTTCGCTGCACGACGCGTTCGTGATCGTGGACGAGGCGCAGTCGCTGGAGCGCAACGTGCTGCTCACCGTGCTGAGCCGGATCGGCCAGGACTCCCGGGTGGTGCTGACCCACGACGTCGCGCAACGGGACAACCTGCGGGTCGGCCGGCACGACGGCGTGGTCGCGGTGGTGGAGAAGCTGAAGGGCCACCCGCTGTTCGCCCACGTCACCCTGCACCGCTCCGAGCGCTCACCGATCGCGGCGCTGGTCACCGAGATGCTGGAGGAAGTGCCGTTGTCCTGACCGCACCCGGCGCTCTCGCTCGGGATCGTGCTCACTGCTCGGGCTGCGGCTCGACCAGAGCTGCGCTTCGCGCAGGTGGGTCGCGTCCCGCGCGAGAGGGACTGGAATCTGTGGCCGTGCTCACGAAAGGTCACAGAACGGGTAGACCAGCGCCCTCACTGGTGTGAGGTTGATTTCGTTTCGATAACGACGGCGTGGCAGAGTCGCGATCGTGCGCCGAATCGTCCGTCATGCCATCGCAGGAGTCGCTGTGTCCGCCGTCGCCGCGGGAGTCGCGGTCACCGGTCTGACCGGCGGCGACGTCTTCGGGGCGAGCGCCCCGATCACCGCCGCTCCCAGCCCGGCGGTGAGCGTCGACACCTCGGCCCGCGACCAGCGGGTCACCCGTGGCGATCTGCGGCCGGAGATGGCGACCGCTGCGGAGCGTACGGAGGCCGCGCAGCGGGTCGCCCAGCTGGGCGAGGAGGGCGCGGCCATCGAGGCGCGCGAGGCCAAGCTGGAGGCCAAGGCCAAGGCCGCCGCCAAGAAGAAGGCGCTGGCCAAGAAGAAGGCCGCCGCCGAGAAGAAGCGCAAGGAAGCGGCGGCGCGCAAGGCCGAGCTGGCCCGGATCAAGGAGCTCGGCTACGAGCCCGGCACCACCAACCCGCGCGACATCGCCAAGCAGATCCTGAAGAACAAGTACGGCTACGGCAACGACCAGTACCAGTGCTTCAACAACATCATCATCCGCGAGAGCAACTGGGACATCAACGCCACCAACCCGTCCTCGGGCGCCTACGGCATCCCGCAGTCCCTGCCCGGCAGCAAGATGGCGAGCGTGGGCGACGACTGGCGGACCAACCCGGCCACCCAGATCACCTGGGGCATCGAGTACATGAAGGACCGGTACGGCTCGCCCTGCAGCGCCTGGGGGTTCAAGAGCTCCCACGGTTGGTACTGAGCTCACGCACAGGAGCCTGACCGTTGCGGCGGCCACTCATTGAGGTACGCCGCCGCGGCGACCATCCGCGCCTCCGCACGCTCTGGCG
>JBMDXL010000659.1:0-2023 GCA_048594465.1 Microlunatus sp.
TACTCGACCTCGTCGGCCGACTCGAGGTCCCACACGTAGGTGAACACCAGATCCAGGCCAGCGATCGCGGCCTCCTCGATCACCCGCACCCGGAACTCGGTGTTGAGCACGCGGAACGGCGGGGTGCCGTAGCCGAAGACCTCGACCAGCGGCTCGATGGTGTGGTGGTTGTGGAAGAGCCGGAAGCTGCTGCGCCGGGCGATCTCGCGGCCCACGGTCATCTTCCCGACGGCGGGCGGTCCGATGATCAGCAGCAGTCTCATGCGCAGGCAGACTGCCACCCACCGGCGGCGACGGCATCCCGATATCGCGCCGCCGGAATCACCGGGCGTCCGGCGTCACGAAGCCCGGCGGCTGGGTCCACCGCTGAGGATCCGCCGGGTCCGGCTCCGCCAGGTGGGGGCCGGCAGCGCACCCGGCAGACCCAGCCGGGTCAGCCGACGCCGTTTGAAGAACAGCGCCAGCAGCTCCGGTTCGGGCTCCAGCAGCTGCAGGTAGGCAGCCGCCCGGTCGGCCGATCCCGGGTGCAGCCCCGGTTGCATGCAGTAGGCCACCGTCTCCACCAGCCGCTGCAGGTCCCGGCTGCCGGGATCCGGCCCGGCCAGGGCCGGCGGGCGGAAGTCGCCGCGACCGAACAGCGCCTCGGCCAGCACCAGCGGCACCCGGTTGCTGTTCTCGTACGGCGCCAGCCGGGGCAGCAGCTGGGTGGTGCCGACAGCCACCGCCGGAACCCCCAGCAGGTAGGCGGCGGTGGACAGCCCGGTGGAGAAGCAGCTGATCACCCAGCTCGGTCGCCGCCGGTGCACGGTCAGCTCGGCGGCTTCGCCCCGGGTGTCGATCTCGAGCGTGATGCCCAGCCGGCGGGCTTCCTCGGCCAGGGCCAGCGCGTGCCCCCCGGGAGCGGCGGGGTGGGGTTTGAACACGCAGACCTCGGCGCCCCGGTCGGCCGCGGCCCGGACCAGGGACCGGTTCAGCGCGGCCTCCTCGGCCCCGGTCACCAGCCCCAGGCTGCTCAGGTACTGCCCCAGCACCAGCGCCGTCGGCCGGTTGCCGCCGGAGCGCACCGTCTCGTCACCGGACCCGTCGGTCGGCGACGCCCGGCGGACCTCGTCCAGCACCGCCCCGAGGGCGGGCAGGGCGACCCGGCGGTGCACGACACCGTGCTCGGCGAGCATCTGCGGTCTCAGTCCCGGCACCAGGTCCAGGTGCACCAGACCGGTCAACCGCTGGGTGAGCGGCAGCGGCAGCGTCCGCCGGGTCGGCGAGTACGTCATCAGACCGTCGGAGTGGGTCCACAGCTCGGCGTCGGCGAACACCTGGGCCAGCGACAGACCCGGGTTCACCTGCACGAAGTCGAGCACCAGCTGCAGGGGTCCGCCGCCCAGCCGCCAGTGGCTGCGCAGCAGCCGTTCCCAGACCGGGTGCTCCTCCCGGCGGGGGGCGAACTGCACCGGTCGGCGGGGATAGAGCAGCGCCCCCAGGTCCACCACCCGGTCGAACCGGGACCGGACCACGTCGAACCCGTCCTGCTCGGCCAGCGGCACCGTCAGCTCGGGCGCCTGCGAGCCGTCGGCCAGGACCAGGATCCGCTCCGCCGCGTCCGGCAGCGCGCCCGCGTCCACCGCGGCCACCAGGGACAGGCACTGGAAGAAGGTGGAGGCCAGCACCAGCTGCTTCACGCCGCCCCCCGACCCGCGTGGCGGACGGGGGACCAGCGGTCCAGCAGCCGTCGCCGTACGGCGGCCGCGCGACCCAGCACCAGCGGGGCCAGCAGCGCCCGTCGTTCCGGCTTGGCCGACGCGTACGCCGACGTGAGCACCTCGGGCGGGATCGCCCCGAGCACCTGCCGGGCCCGGTCGGTCAGCAGGGACCGGTCGGCGGGAGCCATCTGGTCCTGCCGGCTCACGTGCCGGGCCAGCACGGCCAGGAACATCCGCGCGGCCTTGGGCCACCACCGCTCGGCCTCGGGGTCGTGGCGGACCAGGTCGAAGACCTGCTCGAAGGAGGGCAGGAAGTCCAGCTG
>JBMDXL010000066.1:0-1904 GCA_048594465.1 Microlunatus sp.
GTGCCCCCGACCTCGGCCATCCGCTCGGCGAGCCCGACCAGGCCGAGCCCACCCCCGCTGCCGGCGAGCTGGGGGTCGACCGGCGCATCCACCCGGTTGGCCAGCTCCAGGCGTACCGACGTCGGCCCGAACGTCAGGGAGACCGAGACCCGGGCGGCAGAGCCGTGCTTGGCCGCGTTGGTCAGACCCTCCGCGGTCACGGCCACGAAGGCGTCGGCCACGTCGGCGGGCACGGGACCGGGGGTGCCGAGCACGTCCAGCTCGGCGCCCAGCTGCAGCCCGACCGGTCCGTAGGCCAGCCGCCGGACCGCTGCGGCCAGATCGGTAGGAAGGTCTGCCAGGTCGGATCCGGGTGCGGTTCGACCGGTCGACCTCAGCTCGCCGACCGCCGCCCGCGCCTCCCGCAGACCCTCCACCGCGAGGTCCCGGGACACACGCAGCCGCTCGGCGGCGCCGTCGACGTCCCGTAGCTCGACCAGCAGTGCCTCGGCCGCGTCCAGCTGACGCACCAGACCCCCGAGGGAGTGGGCCAGCAGGTCGTGGATGTCCCGGGCGATCCGGCTGCGCTCCTCCAGCGCCGCGGCCCGGGCGGTCTCGGAGCGGGTCAGCTCGGTCTGCGCGATCAGCTCGGCGCTGCGCTGCTCCAGCTCCCGGCTGCGGGCGACCAGCTCACGCTCCTGGCGACGGCGCTCGTGGGTCTGGTGACGGTTCACCCCGAACAGGATGGCGGCCAGCACCCCGGCCGCGTACGCCAGCAGGACACCCAGGCTGTCACCACCGAGACCGTTCGCGCCGAGACCGTCCCGCGCGACCAGGGCGAGCAGCAGGACGCCGCCGACCACGGCCACCGCGATCGCGTACCTGGTGGACAGCCGGCCCCAGGTCAGCAGCACCACGACACCCAGGAAGTAGTAGTAGCCGCCGGCGATGACGGGCGTGGCCGCAGCGCCCAGCACCACCATCGCCGCGGCCGCCCAGGTGGCGTCCCGGTGCCGGCCGAGTGCCCGGAGCGCGATGAGGGCGAAGGGGCTGAGCACGGTCGCCGCCACCAGCAGCGTCGGCCCGACGCCGTGGCTGAGGGCCCCGTTCTGGAGTGCGAGGAAGGCCAGCGCCGCGGCGCCGAGCACCCGCAGGGCCGTGCCGGCCGGGGTGACCGGCGGTGACGGCAGCTCGGCGGGGGGCGGCGCAGCTGCCGGTGACAGAAAGTTCGGCGGCGTCACGGGTGGGGCGTTGAGCGGTTCGTCGGACCGCGCGGCGGTGGCCACGCCCCGATCGTAGGACGTGGTCACGGCAGCGGCGGGGAACCGGCTCATCGGTAGCTGGGCTCCCGCACCGACGGCTCGATCACGGCCGGAGCCGCCGCCCTCTGCGCCAGGTGCTGCCGGCAGCGACCGGACACCACGACGCCCTGGACCAGCTTGACCACCGCGATCATGAGCAGCGCCGTGGCCGACAGGAGGGCGGCCGTGCCACCGATGGTGGTGGCCAGCAGGGCCGCCAGGACACGCACGGCCACGAAGCCGAGGAAGACGGCGGCGCCACCGGCCCGCAGGCGGGAGGACACCACCCCGTCCACGGTGCGGAAGACGCTCAGTCGGCCCATCGCCCAGCCGGCCAGGGCGGCGACGGCGAGCTCGCCGACGAGAACCGCCACGTCGGTCGTGCTCGGACGCCAGCCGCCGCCCAGCGAGGCGACGGTCTGGCCGACCAGCCCCAGTCCGACGACGCCGAGGATGGCGGGCAGCAGGTACAGCTTGCCGGGTCGCACCGACCGCCAGGTGAGGCTGCGGGCCAGGACCAGCACGATGATGAGGGCGATCAGGGCGACGGTGTCGAGGGTGGTCACGGGAGTTCCTCCGAAGGATCTGGAGCGGATCAGGACGAGATCCAGTCTTCGGCGAACG
>JBMDXL010000660.1:0-13808 GCA_048594465.1 Microlunatus sp.
GTGGATGCCCTCGCGCTTCAGGCAGTTGTAGGACCGCACGGTCAGGTTGAGGTCCTCGACCGGCAGGGCCAGGTCGGCGGCCAGCTGCTCGTCGATCGGCGACGGGCCGATCTCGATGCCCTCGGCCTCGACGTTGAGCTCCCGGGCCAGGCCGAACAGCTCGACCAGGGTGCGACCGGCGGACGCGACCGCGTCCCGCGGCCGGATGGCCGGCTTGGTCTCGACGTCCAGGATCAGCTTGTCGAAGTCGGTGCGCTGCTCGACGCGGGTCGCCTCCACCTTGTAGGTGACCTTGAGCACCGGCGAGTAGATCGAGTCGACCGGGATGCGGCCGATCTCGGCGTCGATGGTCTTGTTCTGCACGGCGGACACGTAGCCGCGGCCGCGCTCGACGACCAGCTCCATCTCGAGCTTGCCGTTCTCGTTCAGGGTGGCGATGTGCAGGTCGGGGTTGTGCACCTCGACGCCCGCGGGCGGGGCGATGTCGGCCGCGGTCACCGCACCGGCACCGGCCTTGCGCAGGTACATGGTGACGGGCTCGTCCTCCTCGGAGGAGACGAGCAGGCCCTTGAGGTTCTAGATCACCTCGGTGACGTCCTCCACGACGCCCTCGATGGTCGAGAACTCGTGCAGGTTGCCGTCGATCTTGATGCTGGTCACCGCCGCGCCCGGGATGGACGACAGCAGGGTGCGACGCAGCGAGTTACCGAGCGTGTAGCCGAAACCGGGCTCCAGCGGCTCGATCACGAAGCGGGAGCGGAAGTCCGACAGGACCTCCTCGGACAGCGACGGGCGCTGAGCGATCAGCATGGTGTTCCTCTTTCCCTGCGAGAACCTCTATTTGATCTCGCAGAACCTGGACCCATCCGGGGCCCAGGGTGACGCGAACCCACGCGTCGAGTGCGGTGGCAGCCACAGCGGCCACCGCACCCGACGACGCGGCGTGGGTGAGAGCTACTTGGAGTAGAGCTCGACGATCAGCTGCTCCTGCACGTCGATCACGATCTGCTCGCGGACCGGCAGTGAGTGGATCAGGATCCGCATCCGGTTCGGCAGCGCCGTCATCCACGCCGGCACGTCGCGCTCGCCGTGGGTCTCACGGGCGACGACCAGCGGGGTCAGGTTGAGCGACTTCTCGCGCACGTCGATGACGTCGTGGGCGCTCACCCGGTACGACGGGATGTTCACCTTCTGGCCGTTGACGGTGAAGTGGCCGTGGACCACGAGCTGACGAGCCTGACGACGGGTCCGGGCGAAGCCGGCCCGGTAGACCACGTTGTCCAGCCGCGACTCCAGGATCTGCAGCAGGCTGTCGCCCGTCTTGCCCTGGCTCTTGTTGGCCTCGACGTAGTACCGACGGAACTGCTTCTCCAGCACGCCGTACGCGAACCGGGCCTTCTGCTTCTCGCGGAGCTGGAGCGAGTACTCCGACTCCTTGGTGCGACCGCGCCCGTGCACGCCGGGCGGGTAGGGACGGCGCTCGAACGCCGTGTAGCCACCGACCAGGTCAACACCCAGCCGACGCGACTTCTTGGTCATGGGACCGGTATAGCGAGCCATGTTTCGTTAGTCCTGTTCGTTTCGGGTCAGACGCGGCGGCGCTTGGGCGGGCGGCAGCCGTTGTGAGGGATGGGGGTCACGTCGGAGATCGCACCGACCTCGAGGCCGACGGCCCCGAGCGAGCGGATGGCGGTCTCGCGACCGGAGCCCGGACCCTTGACGAACACGTCGACCCGCTTCATCCCGTGCTCCATCGCCCGACGACCAGCCGCCTCGGCGGCCATCTGCGCGGCGAACGGGGTGGACTTGCGGGAGCCCTTGAAACCGACGGTGCCGGCGGAGGCCCACGCGATCACCGCACCCGTGGGGTCGGTGATCGAGATGACGGTGTTGTTGAACGTGCTCTTGATGTGCGCCTGACCGGCGACGACGTTCTTCTTCTCCTTGCGCCGGACCTTCTTGGCGCCGGTGTTGCGGCCTGCTGTAGCCATGTGTGCCTAACTCTCCTGGGTCTCTACTCGCACAAGCCCGCTCAGCGGGCTTTCTTCTTGCCGGCGACGGGCTTGCGCGCGCCCTTGCGACCGCGGGCGTTGGTCCGCGTCCGCTGACCGCGGACGGGCAGGCCACTGCGGTGACGACGGCCCTGGTACGAGCCGATCTCGACCTTGCGACGGATGTCGGCGGCCACCTCGCGGCGCAGATCACCCTCGGTCTGGTAGTTGGCCTCGATCCAGTCGCGCAGCGCGACCAGCTGGTCGTCGTCGAGCTGGTGGACGCGGGTGTCGCCACTGATCTCGGTGGCGGCGAGAGTCTCCAGGGCACGGGTGTGGCCGATGCCGAAGATGTAGGTGAGGGCGACCTCGAGGCGCTTGTCGCGCGGGAGGTCGACCCCGATGAGACGTGCCATCAGGCGGTACTGCCTTTCGAAAGACGTCCGGGCTCGGGACTGCCGAGGATCCGACGCGGAGGTGTCTGCGTGATGCGTCCCCGTACGTTCTCCACCCGACCTGGTGCGGGCGGTGGGGCCCCGGCCTCCGACCGGGGGTGAACCCGGGTCCCTCCTGCGATCAGGAGATCACCCGGGGGTGCTATCACGTTGGTGGTGTTCAGTTGTGGCTGGCTGCCGGTGACCTGAGCAGAACCCGGCGGCTCAGGGCCTCAGCCCTGACGCTGCTTGTGCCGCGGGTTCTCGCAGATCACCATCACGCGACCGTGCCGGCGAATGACCTTGCACTTGTCGCAGATCTTCTTCACGCTCGGCTGGACCTTCATCGAGCTACTTTCTGTCGGCGTCGAGCGCGCCGGAGCGAGCTCGAGTGATGGTGGACAACGGGGTCGTTCGGTACTACTTGTGCCGGTAGACGATGCGACCCCGGGTGAGGTCGTAGGCGGAGAGCTCGACGACCACGCGGTCCGACGGGAGGATGCGGATGTAGTGCTGCCGCATCTTGCCGCTGATGGTGGCAAGCACCTTGTGACCGTTGGCCAGCTCGACCCGGAACATCGCGTTGGGCAGTGCCTCGACGACGGTCCCTTCGAGCTCGAGTGCTCCTTCTTTCTTCGCCATGAACTCACTATCTATCGACAACGTGCGGAAACGGACCACCGAGAAGGTGGCCGACGGGTAATAGTAGTTCAGATCCCCAACGCACCCAAATCAGTGGCCCGAGCGAGCGCTCGCGAGCGAGCTACCTCGCGAGCGGCCGTGAACGGAGCGACCGGATCTGCCTGGACTGAGGCGGGAGCGGACACGCTTGCCGTCTGCGAGCAACGAGGGAAGGCAGATCCAGTCGGAGCGCAGTGAGCAGCGAGTGAGGACTACGCAGCCTCCCGCTGTTGGCGCTCGGTGTAGAGGTCGACGCTCTCGCGCAGGGCCTTGAGGATGTAGGGCGGGAAGTCCATGCCGTTCTCGTTCGCCCACAGCAGCCGGGCCTCCAGGCGGCCTACCTCGCGGGCGTAGCCCTCCAGGTCGGCGTCCAGGCCCAGGTCGACGACGACCTTGCCCATGTCGGCCTTGTACCGGTCCATGGCGTTGGTCCCCACCAGGTTGTACGACTTCTCCCGCAGCACCCGGGCCAGGTAGAGCTGCCAGGGCCTGAGCACCTCGTCCTGGATCATCGCCGTCGCCGACATCTGGTAGAAGGCGAAGTGGCCCGGTTCCTGCTGCTTGATCGGGGTGATGATCGTCTCGGCGATGGCCGCCTCACCCAACTCGACCATGCCCGCGTTGATCTGGTTGTAGGCGAGCACGGCCTGCCGCTCGGTGCTGGCCCCGGTCAGGTAGTACAGCAGCTTGGCCACGTCCTGGATCGGCGACAGCGTGGCCAGCGCGCCCAGGATCTTGATCTTGAACGACACCTCCAGGTGCGGCTCGGCCGCCGTCCGCCCCAGATCCTGCTGCAACCGGTCGAGGATCAGCCCGTGCTGGATCTCCTGCGGCTGCCAGACGTCGGCGTAGAACATCTTGTTGGTGTCGTCCACGTCGGGGAGCAGGCAGAGCAGCTCCAGCACGTTGCGGTCGACCTCGAGCTCGACCCGAGCCAGGTAGTCGATGACGTGACCGTACGTGTCGGCGACGGCTGTCGGGTCCTTGATGGTGCGGTCCACCGAGTCCAGGGTGATCGGCGGGTAGAGCTCACCGAGTCGTCGGACGTGGTCAGCGATCTTCTGCTGAGTGATGGGTTGCCGCGGCACCCGTCCATGCTATCGACGTCCGGCCCCGGATGCCGCTGGACCTGGTGTGCTTCCGGCCACAAAGAGTTAGGTTCACCTAAGTGTCGGTTCTTCCCGTGGCGGGCCGGGCCGGGTGCTACAGCAGCATCAGCAGCAGGATGACGACCAGCACGAGGGCACCGAGCACCACGCCGCCGGCCACCAGGGCGGGCTTGGCGGCGCTCCGGGACTCGGCCAGCTCGCCCGGGCGACCACCCGTGCCGGCCACGATCGCCGGGTCGGCGTACGTCTGCAGCGGCGGCAGGCCCTCGACGACCGGCAGCAGGTCACCCAGCCGGTGGGCGGCGAACAGCCGGTCCAGGCGGGACTGGAAGTCGTCGGCGTCGATCCGGCCGGCCGTGAACGCGTCGTTCAGCTGCGTGCTGAGCTGGTCGCGCAGCTGGTCCGGCACCGGGGCGTCGGGAGTGCTCCGGTACGGCGAGGAGATCGGCAGCTCGCTCATCCGGCCAGGCTACCCGCCACCCTGGGCATCACGTCCGTGCCGAGCAGCTCGATGCTGCGCAGCATGGTCTCCGGCGCCATGATCGCGTTGGTCATCTGCACGGTGAACCGGGTGAGTCCGCCGAGCGCGGGCGACAACGCCGCGATCTTGGCCGCCACCGTGGCCGGGCTGCCGATGAAGTACGGACCGTGCTCGCCGAGCGAGGCGTCGTAGGCGTACCGGGTCGGGGGTGGGAAGCCGCGCTCGCGGCCCATCGAGGTGAACGCCTCCTCGTACCCGGGCCAGAAGGTGTCGGCCGCCTCGGCGTCGCTGTCGGCCACGAAGCCGAAGCAGTGCACGCCCACCCGCAGCGACTCGGGCGCGTGGCCCGCCTGGGCGCCGGCGCGGCGGTAGAGATCGATCAGCGGCCGGAACCGGCGCGGCTCGCCGCCGATGATGGCCACCATCAGCGGCATGCCGAGCAGACCCGCCCGGACGAACGAGTCCGGGGTGCCACCGACCCCCAACCACATGGGCAGCCGCTCCTGGACGGGCCGGGGGAACACTCCCTGGCCGGTCAGGGCCGGGCGATGGCGACCGGACCAGTGCGGGTAGGCGTCGTCGCGCAGCTGGAGCATCAGGTCCAGCTTCTCGGCGAACAGCGAGTCGTAGTCGGCGAGATCCAGCCCGAACAGCGGGAACGCCTCGGTGAAGGAGCCCCGGCCGAGCACCAGCACGGCCCGGCCGCCGGAGATCAGGTCCAGGGTGGCGAACTCCTCGAAGACCCGGACCGGATCGGCGGCGCTCAGCACGGTCACCGCGCTCCGCAACCGGATCCGCTCCGTCTGTGCCGCCGCTGCAGCCAGGATGACCACCGGCGCGGAGTCCAGGTAGTTCGCGCGGTGGTGCTCCCCCACGCCGAAGGTGTCCACCCCGGCCCGGTCGGCGGCGACCACCTCGGCCAGGAACTGGCGCATCCGCTCGGCCGAGGAGTAGGCCCGGCCCGTCCGGGGATCGGTCACCTCCGAGACGAAGCTGTCGATCCCGATCTCCACGGCACTCTCCTGCTCGCTGGTGGCACGGACGCGGACGCGCCGGTGCAGGGTCCCTATCATCTCCTGCAGGACACAGGAGGGAGCCGACGTGGGCCGGGCCACCGTCAAGGACGTCGCCGCGCGCGCCGGGGTCTCCCCCAAGACCGTCTCCAACGTGATGAACGCGACCTTCCCGGTCGCCCCCGCCACCCGGGAGCGGGTCGAGCGAGCCATGGCCGAGCTCGACTACGTCCCCAACTTCTCCGCCCGCGGGCTGCGCAACGGCCGGACCGGGATGATCGCCCTGGCCCTGCCCGAGCTCGACACCGCCTACTCCGCGGAGATGGCGCACCACTTCGTGCACGCCGCTCGGGCCCGGGGCTGGGCGGTCCAGATCGAGGAGACCCAGGGCGGCACCGCCCCCGAGCACGAGCTGCTGCTCCGGGCCCGTGCCCACCTCGTCGACGGGCTGATCCTGAACCCGGTCTCGTTGGAGACGTCGGCCCTCCAGCCGGGCGTGGCCCTGCCACCGGTGGTGGTGATCGGTGAGGTCGACCAGCCGATCGCCGACCACGTCTGGATCGACAACGTGGCCGCCACCGCGGCCGTGGTGGAGCACCTGGCAGCCACCGGTCGGCGCCGGATCGCGGCGGTCGGGGTGATGGAGAGCGAGAGCGCCCGGCTGCGGATCCGCGGCTACCGCGATGGCCTGGCCGCGGCCGGTCTCCCCCACGACCCCCGGTTGGAGGTCTCGACCCACGGCTGGGGACCCGACGGTGCCCGGGACACGGTCGCCGACCTGCTGGCCCGGGTGCCGGACGTCGACGCCCTGTGCTGCTTCACCGACGCCCTGGCCATGGGCGCGCTGCACGCCCTCGCCGGCACCGACCGCCGGGTGCCGGACGACATCGCGGTGACCGGGTACGACGACGTCTGGGAGTCGGCCTACTTCGTCCCCGCCCTGACCACCATCGGCTTCGACAAGGCCGAGCTGGCCCGTCGCGCCATCGAGCTGCTGGCGGCGCGGATCGCCGACCCCGACCGACCACCCGAGACCATCACGCTGCCGTACGCGCTGGTGGTCCGCGACAGCAGCTGAGACGCCGCGAGCGCCTGCTTGCCCGCGGCGGTTACATCGTTGTAGCCTCGCTCTCGTCGTACATCGATGTAACCCTCAGGAGCGCTCCGTGCCCACTGCCCGTCTCGTCCTCGACTCCGCCTTCGCCCTGGCCCCGGTCCCCCGGCGGCTGTTCGGCTCCTTCGTGGAGCACATGGGCCGTTGCGTCTACACCGGCATCTACGAACCGGACCACGCGACGGCCGACGAGCACGGTCTGCGCACCGACGTGCTGGAGCTGACCCGCGAGATCGGCCCGACGGTGGTCCGCTACCCGGGCGGCAACTTCGTCTCCAACTACCGGTGGGAGGACGGGGTCGGCCCGCGCGCGGACCGCCCGACCCGCCTCGACCTGGCCTGGCACTCGATCGAGACCAACCAGTTCGGCTTGCACGACTTCATGGCCTGGGCCGACAAGGTCGGCACGGAGCCGATGATGGCGGTCAACCTCGGCACCCGCGGGCTGCAGGAGGCCTGTGACCTGCTCGAGTACACCAACCACGCCGGCGGCACGTACTGGTCGGACCGACGGATCGCCAACGGCGCCACCGACCCCTTCGACGTCAAGCTGTGGTGCCTGGGCAACGAGATGGACGGGCCCTGGCAGGTGGGCCACAAGACCGCCGCCGAGTACGGCCGGCTGGCCAACGAGACCGGCAAGGCGATGCGGCTGATCGACGGCGAGATCGAGCTGGTGGCCTGCGGCTCGTCCAACTCCTCGATGCCGACCTTCGGGTCCTGGGAGTCCACGGTGCTGGAGCACTGCTACGACACCGTCGACTACATCTCGCTGCACGCCTACTACGAGGAGCACGACGACGACGCGCTGTCGTTCCTGGCCAGCGCGGTCAACATGGACCGGTTCATCGAGTCGGTGGTGGCCACCGCCGACGCGGTCAAGGCCCGCGGTCGGCACAAGAAGGCGATCAACCTCTCCTTCGACGAGTGGAACGTCTGGTACATGCGCCGGTTCAGCGGCGACGGCCCCAAGTCCTCCAGCGTGGAGTGGAAGCCGCAGCCGCGGCTGATCGAGGACGAGTACACCGTCACCGACGCGGTCGTGGTCGGCACCTTCCTCAACTCGCTGCTGCGGCACGGCGACCGGGTGACCGTGGCCTGCCAGGCCCAGCTGGTCAACGTGATCGGGCTGCTCCGTTCCGAGCCCGGCGGCGAGGCCTGGAAGCAGACCATCGCGTACCCGTTCGAGCAGGTCCAGCGGCTCGCCCGCGGCCAGATCCTGCAGGTGGTGGCCAGCTCGGACCTGTTCGACTCCGACGCCTACACCGACGTGCCGCTGGTCGACGCCACCGCCACGTACGACGCCGAGACCGGCCGCGCGGCCGTGTTCGTGGCCAACCGCAGCCTGACCGAGTCCGCCACCCTAGAGGTCGACCTGCGGGGCATCGGTGGCACCGCCGTCCGGGCCGCCACCACCCTGCACGCCCGCGACGGCCAGGACCGGCACACCACCAACGCCGACCGGCACGACGCCGTCACGCCGGTCCCGTTCGACGACCACGCCGTCGCCGACGGGCGGCTGACCGCGACCCTGCCGCCCCTGTCCTGGACCGTCTTCGAGCTGGACGCGCGCCGGGAGGGCTGACCGCCGGTCTCCTCTTCGTACGCCTTCCGCGGGCGGGTCTCCCGTACGACCAGGCGATCAAATGGGCGGGCGCGGTGGCCCGGCCTGAAGTACGCTCACGCCCGGAGGTGAGGGCGTGCTGCGAGGGGCCAACCTGCCGACGCTGGGCGACTTCAACGCCCGGCTCGTGCTGGACGTGATCCGCCGGCAGCCCGAGGGCATCGGCCGGGTGGCCATCGGGGCGGCCACCGGGCTCACCCCGCAGACGGTGTCCAACATCGTCCGACGGCTGTCCGACGCCGGTCTCGTGGCTGCCGGCGAGCGGGTCCGGACACCACGGGGCAAGCCGCCCACGCTGTTGCACGTCGAGGCCGACCGGCACGTCGCCGTGGGCATCCACATCGACCCGGCCCAGGTGTCCGCGCTGAGCATGGACCTTGCCGGGGAGGTGCACCGGGTCGCGTCCGCCCCCACCCCACCGGAGGTCACCCCGGCCACCGCCGTGGCCATGGTCCGCGACCTGACCCGCGACGTGTTGACCGACTGGTCCCCGGACGCCCCGGACGACACCGTGCTGGGGATCGGGGTGGCCGCGCCCGGACCGATCGACGTCACCCACGGCAGCCTCCGCGGTCCCCCGCAGCTGCACGGCTGGGCCGACGTCCCGTTCCGCGACACGCTGCACGAGGCCCTCGGCTGGCCGGTGCTGCTGGACAAGGACGTGATCGCCGCGGTGACCGGCGAGCACTGGGCACCCGACGGCCCGCGCGACGACTTCCTGTACGTCTACCTCGGCTCGGGGCTGGCGGTCGGCAGCTGCCTGGGCGGTCGGGTGCACCGCGGCACGACCAACAACGCCGGGGAGATCGCCGGGCTGTTCGAGCGCGGCCCCACCCCGAGCAGCCTGGTGGCCGAGGCGGCCGCGCAGGGTCTGCTGCCCTCTGCGCCCACCGCCTTCCCCGAGGTGCTGGACGCGTTCGAGGCCCTGGGCCGGCGGGCCACCACCGAACCCGGGGCGGACGCGCTGCTGGTGGACGCGGCCGACCAGCTGGCCCGCGGCATCGCCACCCTGGTCAACGTGCTGGACATCGGGCAGGTGGTGCTCGGCGGCCCGTCCTGGCCCCCGGTGGCCGACCGCTGGCTGGCTCTGCTGCCGGACCGCATCGCCCCGCGTCTGTCCGCCCGGGACCAGGTCCTGGTGGAGGGCAGCCGGCTGGCCGACCACGGCACGGCGTACGGCGCCGCCACTCTCGTCCTGCACCACTTCCTCAGTCCCGGACCGGCGCTTCCGGCTAGTTAAGTCAAATCGATTGCGTTAATGTGGTGCGGTGCACTCACACGCCGAACTGCTCACCCAGCGCCTCGACCGCTTCGTCCGCGACCACCTCGCCCCTCGCCTGATCCGGGAACGGCGACCCCGGACCCTGGCCGCCTGGCCGGTACCCGACGAGCCGGTGCCGTTCGCCGAGGCCGCCGGGCAGGCGTACGAGCCGATCGAGGCCGGCACCCCCTGGGGCCGGCCCTGGTCCACCCTGTGGGTTCACGTGCAGGGTCAGGTGCCGGCGGAGTGGCACGGCGTGCCCGGCACCCGGATCGAGCTGGAGATCGACCTGGGCTTCACCGGCGGCCCCGGCTTCAACGCCGAGGGACTCGCCTGGAGGCCCGACGGCACCACGATCAAGGCGATCTCGCCCGACAACCGCTGGCTGCCGGTCGAGTCCGACAGCATCAACTTCTACCTCGAGGCCGCGGCCAACCCCGACGTGGGCCGCGCCATGTCCGGCGGCACCTTCGTGCCCACCCTGCTGGGCGACAAGGCCACCGCCGGGGACGCCCCGCTGTACGAGCTGCGCACCTTCGACGTCGTGCTCCTCGACACCGAGGTCTGGGAGCTGCTGCGGGACATCTGGACGCTGCGCGGTCTGATGGGCGAGCTCGCCGGCGACGACGCCCGGCGGTACGAGATCCTGCTCGCCCTCAGCCGGATGGTCGACGTGGTCGACCCGACCGACGTGGCGGGCACCGTGGCCGAGGGTCGCCAGCAGCTGGCCCCGGTGCTGGCCGCTCCCGCCGCGGCGTCGGCGCACCGGATGGTCGCCGTCGGGCACGCCCACATCGACTCGGCCTGGCTGTGGCCGCTGCGGGAGACCGTCCGCAAGGTGGCCCGGACCTGGAGCAACGTCGCCGATCTGGCCGACCGTGATCCCGACTTCGTCTTCGCCTGCTCCTCGGCCCAGCAGTACGCCTGGATGAAGCAGTACTACCCCGAGCTGTTCGAGCGGATCAAGGGGCTGGTGGCCCGGGGGCAGTTCGCCCCGGTCGGCGGCATGTGGGTCGAGTCCGACACCAACATGCCCGGCGGCGAGGCGATGGCCCGTCAGTTCGTGGCCGGCAAGCAGTTCTTCCTGGACGAGTTCGGGGTGGAGACCGAGGAGGTCTGGCTGCCCGACTCCTTCGGCTACTCGGCGGCGCTGCCGCAGATCGTCGCCGCGTCGGCCTCGAAGTGGTTCCTGACCCAGAAGATCTCCTGGAACCAGGTCAACAAGATGCCGCACCACACGTTCTGGTGGGAGGGCATCGATGGCTCCCGGGTCTTCACCCACTTCCCGCCCGCCGACACCTACAACTCCGTCATCTCCGGGGCCGAGCTCGCCCGGGCCTCCCGCCAGTACGCCGAGAAGGGCGCGGCCAACCTGTCGCTGCTGCCCTACGGCCACGGCGACGGCGGCGGCGGCCCCACCCGGGAGATGATCGCCGCCGCGCACCGGACCGCCGACCTCGACGGGTCCGCCCGGGTCGAGCTGAGCACGCCCCGCGACTTCTTCACCCGGGCCGAGGCCGAGTACGCCAACGCGCCGGTCTGGCGGGGTGAGATGTACCTGGAGCTGCATCGCGGCACGCTCACCAGCCAGCTGAAGACCAAGCAGGGCAACCGCCGCAACGAGCACCTGCTGCGCGAGGCCGAGCTCTACGCCGCCACCGCGGCCAGCCGGACCGCGTACGCGTACCCGTACGAGCGGCTGGCCGAGCTGTGGGAGCTGCTGCTGCTGCACCAGTTCCACGACATCCTGCCGGGCTCCTCGATCGCCTGGGTGCACCAGGACGCGGAGCGCAACCACGCGGCCATCACCGCGGTCGCCGAGGCGGTCATCGCCGAGGCCCTGGCCGCCCTGACCGGCGAGGGCTCAACCGACGTCGTGGTCAACGCGACCCCGCACGCCCGGGGCGCGGTGCCGGCGCTGGGCGCGGTCCTGGGCAGCGACCTGACCGTCGCCGCCCCGACCTCGGTGACCACCGAGAACGGGACCACCGTGCTGGACAACGGGATCGTCCGCGCGGTCGTCGACGGCCACGGTCAGCTGGTCTCGCTGATCGACCACGCGAGCGGTCGGGAGGCGCTGGCCGCCGACACCCCGTCCAACGCGCTCCGGCTGCACCGCGACGAGCCGGCCAACTGGGACGCGTGGGACATCGACGAGTACTACCGGCGCACGGTGGTCGAGCTGAACGAGGTCGACTCGCTGACCTCCGACGACAGCGACGGGACCGGCACGGTGACCACCGTCCGCCGGACACCGGCCGGGTCGGTGATCACCCAGCGGCTCTCGTTGGCGCCGGGGGCGGCGGCGGTGGAGATCGGCCACGACATCGACTGGCACGAGGAGCAGCGGCTGCTCAAGCTCGGCTTCGGTCTCGACGTGCACGCCGACCAGGTCGCCGCGGAGACCCAGTTCGGGCACCTCTACCGGGCCACCCACACCAACACCTCGTGGGAGGACGCCCGGTTCGAGACCTGCGCGCACCGGTTCGTGCACGTGGGCGAGCCCGGCTACGGGGTGGCCGTCACCAACGACTCGACGTACGGCTTCGACGCCGCCCGGCACACCCGGGAGGACCGCGGCACCACCACCACGGTCAACCTCTCGCTGATCCGGGCACCGCGCTACCCCGATCCGTACGCCGACCAGGGTGAGCACAGCCTGACCGTCTCGATCCGGCCGGGCGCGCTGATCGGCGACGCCGTGGAGGAGGGCTACCGCACCAACCTGCCGGCCCGCGTGGTGTCCGGTGGCACCGGTTTCGCCCCGCTGGTCTCGGTCGACGACCCGGCCGTGGTGGTGGAGTCGGTCAAGCTGGCGGGCGACCGCTCGGGCGACGTCATCGTCCGGCTGTACGAGTCGCGCGGGGCCCGGGCGCAGGCTCGGGTCGAGCTCACCGACGGCGCGTCCGCGGTGGTCGCGACCGACCTGCTCGAGCGCACCGGGACCTCCGGGGTCCGCGACTGCGGTCGGCTCGACGGCGGCGTGGCCGAGCTCAGCCTGCGGCCCTTCCAGCTGGTGACGCTGCGCTTCTCCCGCTGACGGGACCGCCGACCCGGCGGACCGACGACCGCCGCGCTCTCGCTCGGGGCCGGGCTTCTGAGCACCGTGATCACCGGTGCTCAGAGCCGGATCCCGGGCGGGACCCCGGGCTCAGCCCGGCAGCACCTCCGGCAACCCGAACCGGGCGAAGAGGGTGGTGTCGAAGTAGGCGACCACGTGGGCGACCTTGCCCTCGCGCAGCTCGAGCTGCTGCAGCTGGAAGGCCCGGTGCACGCCGTCGGCTCCCCGCATGTAGAGCCCGAACGCCGGCTGGCCGTTGGCCATCACCGGCACCATCCGCTGGTCCCCGGCCCCGGTGGCGGGGCAGTAGTTCGTGATCAGGTGACCGATCACCTCGGCCCCGCGGTACCAGGCGGTGAACGGGGGCATCTCCCAGACCGCATCGGCCTTGAGCGTGGCGATGATCTTGTCGACGTCGTACGCCTCGAAGGCGGCCACGTAGTCCTCCAGCAGCTGCTGGGTGTGCGGGTCGTCCAGCGGCACGGGTGGGGTGTCGGCGTCGGCGTCGAGCTTGGCCAGGTGGGCCCGGGCCCGCTGCAGGCTGCTGTTCACGGCGGCGACCGACAGGTCCAGCGCCGCCGCCACCTCACTGGCCTGCCAGGCCAGCACGTCACGCAGGATCAGCACCGCGCGCTGCGGCGGGGTCAGGTGCTGCAGGGCGGCCACGAAGGCCAGCCGGACGCTCTCCTTGGAGACCACCTCCTCGCCGGGGTCCTCGGCCGCGCGCTGCCACACCACGGAGTCCGGCAGCGGCTCCAACCACGCCACCTCCTGACGCACCGCCAGCTCCCCCGACGGTGGACCGCTCGGCTGGCCGACGCCGGTGGGCAGCGTCCGCCGGTGCTTGCTGCCCAACGCGCTCAGGCAGGCGTTGGTGGCGATCTGGTACATCCAGGTGCGGACCGAGGAGCGGTTCTCGAAGTTGTGGTACGCCTTCCAGGCGCGCAGGTAGGTCTCCTGCACCAGGTCCTCCGCGTCGTGGACCGACCCGAGCATGCGGTAGCAGTGCGCGGTCAGCTCACCGCGCAGCGGCTCGACC
>JBMDXL010000661.1:0-9323 GCA_048594465.1 Microlunatus sp.
AGGACGTGCACGCTGGTGGCGGGCTCCCGGACGGCGCCCGCGCCCTGAACTGAGGTCCTCGGCCGGCAGCCCCGGTCGTACAACCGCGGACGAGGATGCAAACCTCAGTTGTCACCGATGATGCTGCTGTAGTGTCCTCGATGTGCCGCAGATACGGATCAAGGACGCCGCCGCCTATCTGAGTGTCAGCGACGACACCGTCCGACGCTGGATCGACTCCGGCCAGCTGCCGTCGCAGACCGACGCGAGCAACCGCAAGGTGGTCGACGGCTTCGAGCTGGCCACCTTCGCCCGCAACCACGCGAACCCGATGACCGACCCCTCCCGGGTCCAGCGGTCGGCGCGGAACCGGTTCGTCGGCCTGGTCACCGAGATCCTCACCGACACGGTGATGGCCCAGGTGGAGCTGCAGTGCGGGCCGTTCCGGGTGGTGTCGCTGATGAGCAGTGAGGCCGTCCGGGAGCTCGGGCTCGAGCTCGGCTCCGTGGCGGTGGCGGTCGTCAAGTCGACCACCGTCATCATCGAGACCCCGCAGGGAGAGTCATGAACCGCGTTCACGCGCTCGGTGCCGCCGCCACGGCGCTGCTGCTCGTCGGGGCCGGCTGCAGCACCACGACCGCACCCACCGGGTCGTCCGGCGGGTCGCCGGCCGCCACCCGGACGCTCACCGTGTTCGCGGCGGCGTCGTTGAAGACCACCTTCACCGAGCTCGGCACGCGGTTCGAGTCCACCCACGCCGGCACCACGGTGGCCTTCAGCTTCGGTGGCTCCTCCGACCTGGTCACGCAGCTGCAGCAGGGTGCGCCGGGCGACGTGTTCGCGTCCGCCGACACGACGAACATGGACAAGGCGACCGGGGACGACCTGGTCGAGGGTGACCCGGTCACCTTCGCCTCCAACACCCTGGAGATCGCCGTCCCACCCGGTAACCCGGCCGGGATCTCCTCGTTCGCCGACCTGACGAAGTCCGGGGTGAAGGTCGTCGTCTGCGCACCGCAGGTCCCGTGCGGCTCCGCCACCCAGAAGGTCGAGACGGCCACCGGCACCGACCTCTCCCCCGTCAGCGAGGAGAACTCGGTCACCGACGTGCTCAACAAGGTGACCTCCGGGGAGGCGGACGCCGGACTGGTCTACCGGACCGACGTCCAGGGTGCGGGCGACAAGGTCACCGGGATCGAGTTCCCGGAGTCGGCCGAGGCCGTCAACGTCTACCCGATCGCCGTCCTCGCCGGCTCCGCCGACGCCGCGCTGGCCCAGCAGTTCGTCGACCTGGTCACCGGGACCGACGGTCAGCAGGTGCTGGCCGACGCCGGCTTCGGCAAGCCCTGACCGTGCCCGCCCCCCGCGGCTACGCCGGGATCCCCCGCTGGGTCTACGTCCCGGCCGCGCTCGGCGCGCTGTTCGTGATCCTGCCCCTGGTCGCGATGATCACCCGGGTCGACTGGCCGCGGTTCGGCGAGCTGGTCACCAGTCCCTCGTCGCTGGCCGCGCTGCGGCTGAGCCTGCAGACCTCCGTCGCCTCGACGGTCCTGTGCGTGCTGCTGGGCGTGCCCATGGCCCTGGTGCTGGCCCGGGCCCGGTTCCCCGGTCAGCGGGTGCTGCGGGCCCTGACGCTGCTGCCCCTGGTGCTGCCGCCGGTGGTCGGCGGCATCGCCTTGCTCTACACGTTCGGCCGTCGCGGGCTGCTGGGTCAGAGCCTGGAGGTGGTGGGTCTGCAGATCGCCTTCAGCACGACCGCGGTGGTGCTGGCGCAGACGTTCGTCTCGCTGCCCTTCCTGGTCGTGTCGCTGGAGGGCACGCTGCGCGCCGTCGGCCACCGGTACGAGGTGGTGGCCGCCACCCTGGGCGCCCGGCCCACCACCGTGCTGCGCCGTGTGACGCTGCCGCTCGTGCTGCCCGGGCTGCTGTCCGGGGCGGTGCTCTCGTTCGCCCGCTCGCTCGGCGAGTTCGGGGCCACTCTCACCTTCGCCGGCAGCCTGCAGGGAGTCACCCGCACCCTGCCGCTGGAGATCTACCTCCAGCGCGAGACCGACGCCGACACCGCTGTCGCCCTGTCCCTCGTGCTGGTGGCGGTGGCGGTGCTGGTGGTGGGTCTGTCTCAGGGCGTACGCCGTCCGGTGGCCGGGCTGTGACCGGCGCCGCGACGGTCACGCTGACCGCGGAGGTGGCCGCGCGCGGGTTCAGCGTCGACCTGCGTCTGGAGCCTGGGGACCGCCTGGCCGTGCTGGGCCCCAACGGGGCAGGCAAGTCGACCCTGCTGGCCCTGCTGGCCGGCACCCTGCGTCCGGACCGCGGCCGGGCCGAGCTGGACGGGGACGTGCTGTTCGACGTCGACGGTCACCGTGGCCGCTGGCTGCCCCCGCACGGGCGACGGGTCGCCCTGCTGGCCCAGGACCCGTTGCTGTTCCCGCACCTGAGCGTGCTGGAGAACGTCGCCTTCGGTCCGCGCGCGACCGGTGTCCCGCGGGGCGAGGCGCGGCAGCGCGCCCGGCACTGGCTGACCGCGGTGGCGGCCGCCGAGCTGGCCGACCGCCGGCCCGGTCAGCTCTCCGGGGGTCAGGCCCAGCGGGTCGCCGTGGCCCGAGCCGTCGCCGCCGATCCCCGGCTGCTGCTGCTGGACGAGCCGCTGGCGGCGTTGGACGTGACGGTGGCCCCGCTGCTGCGTCGGGTGCTGCGGGACGTGCTCGCCGAGCCCTCCGCGCTCCTGGTCACCCACGACCTCCTCGACGCCGTGCTGCTCAGCACCCGGGTCCTCGTGCTCGACGGCGGCCGGGTGGTCGAGCAGGGTCCGACCGCCGACGTGCTGCGGCACCCCACCAGCGCGTTCACAGCGCGACTCGCCGGGCTCAACCTGGTCAGTGGCGTCGCCGTGGACGGCGGTCTGCAGCCGGCCACGGGAGGTCCGGTGATCGGGGGCGTGGCCCGCACCGCGCTGGCCCCGGGCGAGGCGGCCACGGCGGTCTTCTCGCCGAACGCCGTGTCGGTGTTCCTCAGCCCACCCCACGGCAGCCCCCGCAACGTCGTCGCCGTCACGATCACCGAGCTCGAACCGCGCGGTGACCAGGTGCGGGTCCGGGCCGTGACCGCCGAAGGTGCCTCGCTGACGGCCGACGTCACCCCGGCGTCCGTGGGCGAGCTGGACCTGTATCCCGGCGGCCGGGTCTTCTACACGGTCAAGGCCACGTCGGTCACCCTCTACCCGAGCTGACCGTACGCCTCTGGGCCGCGGTCGGCGACGTTCGCCTCGCGCCGGGCGCCCGGCGTCCACCGACCTCGGGCCGGCCCTCTCGCCGGCTGCCGGGGCTTGGCCCCGGCCGCGCACGCCACACCCCCACCGCACGGGACGCCGGCCCGACCGGGGCTTTATGCTGAGCGACGAAACTGTCCCTCGGGGGGAGAGGATCGCACCATGGCCACCCTGATCTCAGGGCACTTTCCCCGCCGGTCGCACGGCACGTCCACGGTCGCCCGATGACGGCGACCGCGGTCTTCCAGACCGCGACGATCGACTCCCTGCGCCATCAGCTCGGCGACAGCGGCCCGGGACTGCTCGGAGAGCTGATCGGCCTCTACCTCCTCCAGGCCCAGGACCTGGTCGGTCAGATCGAGGACGCGGTCACCTCCGACGACCCGCCTCGTCGCCGCTCGCTGGCCCACAAGCTCCGTGGTAGCACCGCCACGCTGGGCGGTGTTCGGCTGGCCGCAGCCTGCCTGCGGCTGGAGACGGTGCCCGACGTGGTCCGGGCCGATCCTGACGGGTCTGCCGAGCTGACGGCCGCGGCGACGGAGCTGCGGGAGGAGTTCGCCGCGCTCGCGGTCGAGCTGGGCGACTACCGCCGCTCGCTGCGGGCTGCCCCCGTCGGCGAGACCGGCTGAGGCCAGGATGCCCGACCCGGTGCCGATGATCGCGCAGCCCGCGCAGCTGTCCTCGACCTATCGCCAGATCGTCGAGAGCGGCAACGAGGGGATCTGGGTCTTCGACCTCCACGGGCGGACCGCGTACGTCAACCTGCGGATGGCGCAGATGCTGGGCTACTCGGTGGCGGAGATGATGCAGCTGTCGCTGTTCGACGTGCTCGACGACGACGGACGCGACCAGGGCGCGGCGTTCCTCGCCCGGCAGCGGGCCGAGGGAGGCACCACCGAGTCCGCCGAGTGCCTGCTGCTGCGGCGGGACGGCGAACCGGTGTGGACCGTGGTCAGCCACAGCCCCTGGCTGGACGACGACGGCTCGGTGCGGGGCCTGATCGCGTTCGTGAACGACATCACCGAGCGCCGCCGCCTCGGCGACGCGCTCCGCCGCCGCGAGGAGCAGCTGGCCGAGGCCCAGCGGGTGGCCCACCTGGGCAGCTGGGAGTGGGACATCGCAGCTGACGAGCTCGTCTGGTCCGACGAGCTCTACCGGATCTTCGGGCTCCGACCGGGCGAGTTCGGCGGCTCCCTGCCGGCGTACCTGGAGCTGGTGCACCCCGACGACCGAGCGCTCTCCCGCGAGATCGTCCAGGCCTGTCTGAACGGGCAGCCGACCTTCGAGTTCGAGCAGCGCATCCTGGTGCCGGGCCGCGACTCGGTGCTGTGGGTGCGCACCGCCGGCGAGGTGCTGGTCGACGAGGCGGGCGCGCCGGAGCGGATGCGCGGCACCGCGCTCGACATCACCGCCTACAAGGACACCGAGGACCGACTGCGCCGGGCCACCTCGCGCTACCGGCTGCTGCAGACCATGGCCGCCGCCGCCAACGAGGCCCAGACCCTGGAGCAGGTCGCCCGGGTCAGCGTCCGGGAGCTGTGCCGTCACCTCCGCTGGCCGGCCGGACGGTTCTACCTGGTGACCGGTCCCGACGGCGGTCCCGTGCCGACGGGTGACTGGCACCGCAGCGAGTCGGCGGACGCGTCGGACCAGCAGGATGCTGCGGTGGCGGCCGTCATCGCCGAGCTGGGTGAGGTCAGCGCGTACGCGCTCGACGTGGTCGCCGGCGCCCGTACCCGCTGGTCGGCGGACCCGGAGGAGGCGGCGCCGTGTCCGCCGCTGATCGCCTGCGCGGTCCCGGTGCTGTCCCAGGGCGAGGTGGTCGCCGTGCTCGAGTTCGTGGTTCCGGCCGAAGGCGAGCGGAGGGAGGCCCAGGCCATCTGGGACGAGGTGGCGATCCAGCTCGCGGTCGTCGCCGAGCGGGAGCGGACCAGCACCGAGCTGCACGCGGCCCGGGACACCGCGCTGGCCGCGCTCCGGGCCAAGTCGGCCTTCCTGGCGACCATGAGCCACGAGATCCGCACCCCGATGAACGGGGTCATCGGTCTGGCCGAGCTGCTGCTGGCCAGCAACCTCGACGACCGCCAGCGTCAGTACGTCTCGGGGGTGCAGACCGCCGGCGACGCCTTGTTGACGATCATCAACGACATCCTGGACTTCTCCAAGATCGAGGCCGGCCGGGTCGAGCTGCGGCCGACCGACATCGACGTGAACCAGGTGATCGAGGAGGTCGCCGTCCTGCTGGCCCGGCAGGCCCAGGCCAAGGGGCTCGAGCTGATCACCCGCCACGAGCCCGGCACCGAGTGCCCGCTGCGGGGAGACCCGTCCCGGCTCCGTCAGGTGCTGATCAACCTCACCGCCAACGCGATCAAGTTCACCGAGCGGGGCGAGGTCGTGGTGTCGGTCCGGTTCGACCGGGAGGCGGCGGAGGACACCGACACCACCGCGGTCCGGTTCGAGGTCGTCGACACCGGGATCGGGATCGACACCAGGGACCAGCGGTTGATCTTCGAACCGTTCACCCAGGTGGACGCCTCGACCACCCGCCGGTTCGGCGGCACGGGGCTCGGTCTGGCCATCTCCCGGGATCTGGTCGAGTCGATGGGCGGACGGTTGCAGGTCGACAGCCGGCCCGGCGTCGGCAGCCGCTTCGGCTTCACCCTCCAGCTCCCCCGCAGCGACGCGGCGGCGACCGTCGCCCGCCCGTGCGGACCGGCGCCGGACTGGGCGGGTGTCCCTGTCCTCGTGGTCGACGACAACGCGACCAACCGCCTGATCCTGGACGAGCAGCTGCGGGGTTGGGGCCTGGACCCCCAGCTGGCCGAGTCCGCGGGCACCGCCCTCGACCTGCTGGTCGGGGCAGCCGCGCAGGGGCGACCCATTCCCCTGGCGCTGCTGGACATGACGATGCCCGACGTGGACGGGCTGGCGCTGGCGCGCCGGATCGAGGACACCCCGGTCCTGGCCGCCACCCGGCTGGTCCTGCTCACCTCCACCGACGTCACCCCGGCCCAGCTCGCGGGGATCGGGCTCGCCGCCCACCTCGACAAGCCGGTCCGATCCATCCAGCTGCACGACTGTCTGGCCGAGGTGATGCGACCGCTGCTGGATCCGGAGCCGGACCAGGATGCGGCGCCGCGACCGGCCCGGGGTCGCGGGCGGGTGCTGGTGGTGGAGGACAACGCCATCAACCAGCTCGTGGCGCGTGGGCTGCTCGACCGGCTGGGCTTCGAGTGCGATCTCGCCGGCACGGGCTTCGAGGCGCTGGACGCGCTGGCCCGGACCGACTCCGCCGCGGTGTTGATGGACTGCCAGATGCCCGAGATGGACGGCTACACCGCCACCGGCGAGCTGCGCCAGCGGGAGGGGGCGCGGCGCCACACGCCGGTCATCGCGATGACGGCGGGGGCGCTGGATGGCGACGAGGCCCGCTGCCTGGCGGCCGGGATGGACGGCTACGTGCCCAAGCCCATCGACAGCTCACAGCTGGAGGCCGTGCTCGATCGCTGGGTCGCCCGGCCCGCGCACCGCTGATCCTCGGCGTGGGCGAGGTCGTGTCGGCGGCGCCTCAGAGGGCGCTGGCCTCGCTGAGCTGGTGGTAGACGCGGTCGTGGTAGACCAGCGGGGCCGACTCGGCCGGCGTCCTGGTGGTGCCGGGGGCACCCGGTGGACTGGTGGTGCCGGGGGCTCCCGGTGGACGGTGGTCCGACGACGAGCCGATGGCCTGGAGGCAGATGAGCTGGCTGGAGCCGATGGGCGTGCGCTGAACGATCTCCGCTCGGATCCACCGCGGGCTGTCGTCGAGCACCGGTTCGCCGGTCTCCAGCAGGCTCCAGCCGCCGTCGGCGAAACGGTCGATGCCGCGGGTCGCGAACCGGGCCGACAGATCGACCTGCCCGGCCGACAGGAAGTTGACCACCACCGTCCTCGCCTCCGCCAGCGGGGCCCACGAGCCCGAACCACCCGCCACCGAGAACGCGAGCAGCGGCGGGTCGGCGGAGACCGAGATGACCGAGGTGGCCGTGAAGCCCACGAGCCGGTCGTGATGCCGCAGGGTGATCACCGCCACCCCGGCCGGGTGCTGCCGGAAGATCGCCTTGAACTCCTCCGGCGACAACGTCGCGGCCACCGTCCCGTCACCGGGCGGCGCCAGCAGCTCGGTCATCGGACGCACCTGTCGACCATGATCGGGATCTCCTGCCCCGCGGACGTACGCGTTGTCATATTGCCTACTCCAACACTAGGAATTGCAGCCTAGCGGTCCGCTCCCGCCCCGACGCGTGGCCGGGCGGAGACAGACCGCGCGAGCGGGCGCCCTCAGTCGAAGGAGAGCTCCTTCTGCCGGGTGCGCTTGAGCTCGGCGAAGTACGGGAAGGAGGACAGGGCGACGGCACCGTCCCAGATCCGCCCGGCGTCCTCACCGCGGGCGATCCGGGTCAGCACCGGTCCGAAGAAGGCCTGGCCGTCGATGGCGATCGTCGGGGTGCCCACGTCGTACCCGACCTGGTCCATGCCCTCGTGGTGGGACGCACGGATGGCGTCGTCGAAGGAGGAGTCGTCCATCGCGTCAGCCAGCGAGGCGGGCAGACCCACCTCCTCCAGGGCGGAGGTGACCAGCTCCCGGTCGAACTCCTCCGCGCCCTGCGTGTGCTTGCGGGTGCCCAGGGCGGTGTAAATCTCGGCCAGCTTCTGCTGCCCGTACTGCTGCTGCACGGCCATGCAGACCCGGACCGGCCGCCAGGCGTCCTTCAGACCCTCGCGGTAGTCGTCGGGGATGTCCTTGTCCTCGTTCAGGTAGGCCAGGCTCATGATGTGCCAGGTCACCTCGATGTCGCGGACCTTCTCGACCTCGAGCACCGTACGGGAGGTGATCCACGCGAACGGGCACAGCGGGTCGAACCAGAAGTCAACAGTGGTCATGACTTCTGCAACTACCGAGGCACGGTGATATTCCCGTCGGGCGCGCGACGGTCCGATCGAGAACCCCTCTGCTGTGGTCCCGGGGCCCGTAGGTGGCCTGACCCGCCCCCGTGGTTGTGTGCAGGCAGGAAGGCGTCCGCTGGGGTCGCCGTTCCGTCCCGACGGAAGGAAGATCCGATGCGATTCCGCCTGCCCTTCATCGTGGGCTCAGCCGCCTGCCTGGTGGCCCTGTCCGCCGTCCCGGCCTCGGCTGCCGATGGCTCCATGTACGGCAAGACGTGCTGCGACCCCGGCGGCGCCTCCGCCTCCGGCTACGCCAACTACAGCAACCGCTACACCGTCGACGTCACCAGCGTGAAGCTCAACGACCTCTGCCCCGGCGACGGTGACTCCGTCTACGTCCAGCTGCAGGTCAAGCGCTCCAACACCGACTACTACACCGTGGGCGACAAGCGCGAGAACCACGCAGGCTGCAAGGACCCCGACCCGACCAGCGAGTCCTCGTTCCACTGGTTCTCCTCCGCCGGCCGGATCAGCTCCGTCCGGCTGAAGGTGTGCGTCGACGAGACCTTCCCGAACGCCGACGACTGCGCCTACAGCAACACCCGCAGCAACCCGTACAGCTGACCGTTCGGGGCTCCGCCCCCCAGGACCACGAGGGCGGGTCGCCTGGCTGCGTCGCACGACGGTGGCGCACCGGCACCCGCTCTGCCTGAGCACCAGCGCGCTCAGGCAGCTGTGACGGCTTCGACAGCGTCGGCGACCGTCGGTCGTGAGGCGGCCCTCGAGCTGCAGCAGCCGGCCGTCCAGGTCGAAGAACTCACCAGCGGGGTTCAGCGCCCGGCCGGACGGCGTGTCGGCCAGATGATGGCTTCGCCGGCTGAGAGCGGACGTCGTTGATGATCTCAGCGAAGGTGGGCTGTCGGCACTTGGTGGCCATGCTCCAGGCGTGGCATGCCGAGGATGCCGCTACGGAGAGCAGCAGGTCGCCGCACAACGATCGGCCAGTTCGCTTGCGCGGCGGACCAGCCCGCGCTGAGGTCGTCTTGAGGTTGATCGACAGCCCGGCGAACCCTGCCAGCAACCTGAGCCACCAGACCCCGCTCTCTTGATCATCCACCGCGGTCACGACACCAGAGTTCTCGTCACCAGGCAC
>JBMDXL010000662.1:0-3984 GCA_048594465.1 Microlunatus sp.
CACGCCGACGGGGAAGTCGGCGGCGGGGGAGTCGGCGGCGGGGGAGTCGGCGGCGGGCGCCGACGCCGTCACCTACCGGCTCCCGGACGGAGAGAGCACCCTCACCCGCTCCCTGGTCGCCGGCTCGGGCCCGGCGTCGCTGACCGGCCCCGGCTGACGCCCGCCGGGATCACCGGGGTCTGGTGGTCAGCCGCCGGTGGAGCCGGTGGTCCCGGTGTCGTTGCCGCCGACCTGCGAGTCCGCGCTGCCGGTGGCCGACGGGGTAGCGCTGGCGCTCGGGTCGCCGCTGGTCGCGGGTGCCGGCGTCTGGCTGGCTTCGGTGGTCGGCTCGGCGGACGTGGTCGGCTCGCTGGACGGCGCGACGCTGGTCTCGGTGCTCGGGGTCGCCGAGGGCTCCGCGGTCGGTGACGTCGAGGTCTCCGCCGAGGGCGCCTGGACCGGGGTGTCGGTGCCGCCCGACCGGCCCTCGCTGACCTGCGTGAGGGTGGTGCCCTGCCCTCCGGACACCGCCTGGCCGCTGGCCAGCTCGAACACCGTCAATCCGGCGACCGCCAGCAGGAACACCGCCACCGTGCTGACCAGGACGGCCTTCCAGGGGCGCTTGGTCACGGCGCGACCGGCGGCGTCGACGTCGGCCGCCGTGGCCACCGGCTGGGCCGACGGCGGCGCGCTGGCCGCCGCCGGGGTGATGTCCCAGTCGTCGGTCGCCCAGCCTGCGACCCGGTTCGCCGCCGGGTCGTCGGTCGGCCCGGTCCTCTCGGTTGGCCCGGTCCTCTCGGTCGGCCCGGTCTGGTGGGCCGGAGCGGTGGAGACCCCGACCGGGGTCCCGCCGACGCGGCCGACGAAGGCGGAGGTGAGCTTGTTGCGGGTGTGCTTCAGCGAGGCGGTGTAGAGCGAGCCGGCGGCGCCGGCCACCACGCTGCCGATCGCGGCTCCGAGCACCGTGCCGGCGACGCCCAACCGGGCGCCGATGACGGCAGCCGTCATGGCGGCGAGAGCACCGCCGATCAGCTGCGTCGCCGACATCTCCAGCAGGCGCGGCTTCGGCTCGGTCGGCTCCTCCGCGGGGCGGGTCAAGGTCTTCGTGTCAGTCATGGGTGAGGCGAGTTCCTGAGGATAGGGAGTCGGGCTTCGGTCCTGCCCGAGCGGGCAGCGGACGCCCCTGTCCATCCCGCCCAACGCGGCACGACCGGGGATCGTTACCCGAGGTGGGGGCGGGGTGACCAAACCCACACGCCGCGTCACCGGCGGGACGCGGCCGGTCCCACGGCGCCCGAAACGCAGCGACGCCCCGCCCCCAAGGGGGCGAGGCGTCGCCGACGTACGGGCGTGCGGTCAGTCCTGAGAGCGGGCTCCCGAGCCGGCCCCGACCTCGCGCGGGCTGTGCCCGTTGCCGTTGTGCCCATTGCCGTTGTGGCCGTTGCCGATCTCGCCGTGACCGTTGCCGTCGGCGTGGTCGTCGTCGTCGTGGTGATGGGCGGCCGCCTCGAGCTCGGCCCGGGTCGGCTTGCGGAGCGCATCGAGATACCAGAAGCGGGTGGCCTTGCGGCGACGCTGCTCGGCCTTGAGCTCCTTGTCGGTCAGGTCACCCTGCTCGGTGACGGGGGACAGGGCCAGCGGCTCGACGTGCTGGGTGAGCGTGTACGCCTCGTCCTGGCTGATCGGCTCGTGCGCCTCGGAGTAGCCGCCCGAGGGATCACGCACGATGATGGCGCTCTCCGAGCCGTGCAGCAGCCGCTCCTCGTCGGCCCGCTGCAGGCCGATGCAGATCCGCTTCGTCACGATGAAGGCGATCACCGGTCCGACGAACACCATCACCCGCAGGAAGTAGGTGACCGAGTTCAGCGAGACGTGGAACTGGGTGGCGATCAGGTCGTTGCCGCCGCCGATCCAGAACAGTCCGTAGCAGGTCATCGCGGCCACCCCGAACGCGGTCCGGGTCGGGACGTTGCGCGGACGGTCGAGGATGTGGTGCTCGGACTTGTCGCCGGTCACCCACTGCTCGACGAACGGGTAGACGATCATCGACACCGCCATCAGACCCATCAGCCCCAGGCCGGGGATCGCGACGTTCCACGACCAGGTCGTGTTGCCGATGTGGGACTCCCAGTTCGGCATGATCCGGATCGCGCCCTCGACGAAGCCCATGTACCAGTCGGGCTGGCTGCCCGCGGTGACCTGGGCCGGGTTGTACGGGCCGTACGTCCACAGCGGGTTGATCTGCATCAGCCCGCCCATCAAGGTGATGACACCGAACACGATGAAGAAGAAGCCGCCGGCCTTGGCCATGTAGACGGGGAAGACCGGGTAGCCGACGACGTTGCCGTCGTTGCGGCCGGGGCCCGGGTACTGGGTGTGCTTGTGGTAGACCACGAGCGCCAGGTGGGCCGCGATCAGACCGAGCAGCACGGCCGGGATGAGCAGGATGTGCGCCATGTAGAGGCGGGCCACGATCAGCGAACCCGGGAACTCGCCGCCGAAGACGAACATCTCAGCCCAGGTGCCGATGATCGGGATCGCCCGGACCAGGCCGTCCACGAACCGCAGACCCGTGCCGGAGAGCAGGTCGTCCGGCAGCGAGTAGCCCGCGAAGCCCTCGATCAGACCGATGAACAGCAGGCTGACACCGATCACCCAGTTGATCTCACGCGGCTTGCGGAAGGCGCCGGTGAAGAAGATGCGCAGGCTGTGGGCCAGCATCGCGGCCAGGAACAGCATGGCCGCCCAGTGGTGCATCTGCCGGATCAGCAGACCGCCCCGGATGTCGAACGAGATGGCCAGCGTCGACTCGAACGCCTCGGACATCTGGAGCCCGCGGAGCAGCTGGTAGGTGCCCTCGTACTCGACCTCGGCCATCGACGGCTTGAACCACAGGGTCAGGAAGACACCGGTGAGCAGCAGGATGACGAACGAGTAGAGCGCGACCTCACCGAGCAGGAACGACCAGTGGTCGGGGAACACCTTGCGGATGAACGGCCGGCTGAGCTTGGCCACGCCCACGCGCTCGTCGGCCCACTTGGCGGGTCCGGCGGCGACCTTGAAGACGGGTCCGAGCTGCTTGGGCGGGGTCTCGGCCGCAACGGAGGAGCCGGCGGAGACGGTCGGTGCGGGCTTGGCCATCAGTTATCACCCTGCTGGAAGTCGTTGCGGGAGTCCCGCTCGAAGTAGCTCGGGCCGGTCGGGACGTCGAAGCCGTCCCGAGCCACGAGATACCCCTCGGCGTCGACGGTGATCGGGAGCTGGGGGAGCGACCGGGCGGCGGGTCCGAAGACCACGACGCCGGAGTCACCCAGGTCGAACGTCGACTGGTGGCAGGGGCACAGCAGGTGGTGCGTCTGCTGTTCCCACAGGCTGATCGGGCACCCGACGTGGGTGCAGATCTTGGAGTAGCACAGGATCCCGCCGACGTGCCAGTCCTTGCGCGAGTCGGGGATCTTGATCGTGTTCGGGTTCATCCGGACGACGATGATGGAGGCCTTGGCCTTCTCCTGCAGGAACTCGGTCCCGTGCAGGTCCTGCAGGTTCTCCGGCTGGGCGTTGATCAGCTGACCGATCTGGACCTGCTCGGCCTTGATCGGGACGTACGTGACGTCGTTGACGAGCCGGATGCCCTCTTTCCAGATAGTGGTGGCGATCGTGCCGGAGATCCACTTGCGGGTCGGCCAGGGGCCGAGATCGGCCAGCAGCACCACACCGGGGAGAGCCACCAGCCCGAGCGCGCCGAGCAGGCTGCGACCCAGCACCTTGCGGCGGGTGATGCCGGACTCCTCGATGCCCTGCTCGAGCAGCGCCACGGTCTCCTGACGCTCCTCGTCGCTGGACGAGGCGCCGTGGCGGTAGTCCACCGCCTCGTGGTCGTCCATCAGCTGCCGGGCCCACTGGATGGCGCCGACCCCGATCAGGACGAGGGCGAGGCCCAGGGTCAGACCGAAGATCAGGTGCTGCAGGTTGGTGTGCAGCGGCCCGAAGTCGAGGTAGGCGGTC
>JBMDXL010000663.1:0-2172 GCA_048594465.1 Microlunatus sp.
AGACCGGAGATGAAGCGGTTGTAGGTCATGCCCTCGGCGCGGACCGCGGCGTTGATCCGCTGGATCCAGAGCCGACGGAAGTCGCCCTTCTTGGCGCGACGGTCGCGGAAGGCGTAGACGCCGGAGTGCAGCAGCTGCTCCTTCGCCTTGCGGTAGAGCCGGGAGCGCTGACCCCGGTAGCCGGAGGCCTGCTCGAGGACCTCACGGCGCTTCTTGTGGGCATTGACCGAGCGCTTGACGCGAGCCATGCGAATTACTCCTTGATGTCAGTGATGGCGGTGGGTGGGGGCGCTCTACAGGCCCAGCAGCTTGCGGGCCTTGGCCGCGTCGCCGCTGGAGAGGACCTTGTCGCCCGCGAGCCGGCGCGTACGGGTGCTCGGCTTGTGCTCGTTCAGGTGCATCTTGCCCGCCTTGCGGTGCATGAGCTTGCCCGATCCCGTCACCTTGAACCGCTTCTTGGCACCGGAGTGCGTCTTCATCTTCGGCATGGCTGCCGCTCCATTCCTCATTCGTTCGGCCCGTGGGCGCGTCGGCACCTACGGGTTCGTACAGGGTCGTGCTCGGTGGTCGCCGACCTCAGACCTCGACGTCGGGATCCAGGTTGTCGGCCGGCCCCCGGCGCCGCGGCGCGGCCGGCTCGGCAGCGTGCTGAGCCCGCAGGTCGGCCAGCTGGCTCCGCTCCGCCTCGGCGGCGGCGTCGCGCTCGGCGGCGCGCCGGTCCCGCTCGGCCCGGACGTCGGCCCGTGCCTCGGTCTTCTTCTTCACCGGCCCCAGCACCATCAGCATGTTGCGACCGTCCTGCTTCGGCGCGGACTCGACGAAACCGAACTCGTTGACGTCCTCGGCCAGCTTGCGCAGCAGGTTGTAACCCAGCTCCGGACGCGACTGCTCGCGGCCCCGGAACATGATCGTGATCTTGACCTTGTCCCCGGCCTTGAGGAACCGCACGACGTGACCCTTCTTGGTCTCGTAGTCGTGGCTGTCGATCTTGGGCCGGAGCTTCATCTCCTTGATCACCGTGTTGGTCTGGTTACGGCGGCTCTCCCGCGCCTTCTGCGCGTTCTCGTACTTGAACTTGCCGTAGTCCATGAGCTTGGCCACCGGCGGCCGAGCCATGGGTGCGACCTCGACGAGATCGAGCTCGGACTCGCGCGCCAGGCGCAGGGCGTCGTCGATGCGGACGATCCCCACCTGCTCCCCGGCGGGTCCGACGAGGCGGACTTCGGGGACGCGAATGCGGTCGTTGATCCGCGGTTCGGTGCTGCTGATTGGTCCTCCATGGGGTGTGTGTTCGGCGACGTTCGTCGATGTGGCACGACCGGCGCCCCGGTGGTGATCGATACGGTGCCGGCGTCGGTTCCGCCGTCCTGCCCGGAGACACAGAAAGGGTCCCCGCGCAGGCGGAGACCCTGATGGTGCACCCGCAGAACCCCGGAGGGCTGCGGCCGCGGACCGACCCGACAACGATCACGAGGATGTCGTACGGGTGGGAGATCAGGTCTCCACTTGGCGGATCCGGCACTGATGCCGAATCGGTCGTCGCTCAGGTTATCACCCGAGTCCCGGAGCGGTCACATCCAGCGACCGCCGGGAAGACGACAGGTGGTCAACGGCGATCGCGGGGCTGCTGTTCCCGGTCACGCACTGGGCGCGGAGGTAGCCGGCTGGGCGACGGGGTCGAACGGTCGGGGTGCCGTGGAGTGCTTCGTACCGGTCAGGACGGGTCGCCCGGAAGGTTCGGCATCGCCCAACCGAAGCCGTCGCCGAGATCCACCAGCCGGTGGCCGCGGGCCAAGGCGTCCAGGACCTCCCCCTCCAGCACCAGGGGGTGCGGTCCGGCGACGTCGACCAGCACCGCCACCGCACCCTCCGCGGTCGCGGTCTCGGCGACCTTGTCGACCGTCACCGGCACGGGGCGGGCCCGGGCGTCCCAGGCCTGCAGCGCGTCCAGACCGGTGAAGCCGAGCACCGCCTTGCCGCCGTCGGCCCGCTGCAGCAGCACCACCGCCATCTCGGCCTCCTTGTCCGACGCCAGTCCGCCGACAGTGGTCCCCACCCGGGTCGCCGTCGCCACCACCGGCACCAGCAGACGGTCCCCGCACAGGGCGGCCACCGCGCGCAGGTAGTCGTCGGGTTCGTACGTGGTCGCGAACCGGGCCAGCGCCTCGCGGA
>JBMDXL010000664.1:0-2439 GCA_048594465.1 Microlunatus sp.
CGCGGTGTCCTGGCGGATGGTGGACTGGGCCCCCGAGCCGGCCGGGGGATGGTCCCGCCCCGTGCCCGTGCCCGAGGCGGCACCGCGGGTGGTGACTGCCGACCGTCTCGCCCCGTCGTACGACGCGGTGGTCATCGGTTCCGGTGCCGGCGGCGGGGTGGCCGCCTGCCTGCTCGCCGAGTCCGGCCGCCGGGTGCTGGTGGTCGAGTCCGGCGCATGGCCGACCATCGCCGAGCTCAGCCGGGACCAGCTCCGCAACCCGCGGTCGGACTGGGGTCTGCTGCCGCTCACCGGGCCGGTCGACGACCGCGACCTGCGGGTGCTGGAGCTCGGCGGGGAGGCGGAGATCCTGCGACCGTACGAGCCGGGCTGGGCCAACAACGCGATGACCGCCGGCGGCGGCACCCGGGTGTACGGGGCGCAGGCCTGGCGGTTCGAGCCGCGTGATCTGCGGATGGCCAGCACCTACGGCGTGCCGGAGGGCAGCGCGCTGGCCGACTGGCCGATCGGCTACGAGGACCTGGAGCCGTTCTACGCCCGGGCCGACCGCGAGCTCGGGGTGTCCGGCTCGAGCGCGGGCGAGAGGATGCGACGGAGCGAGCCGTACCCGATGCCGCCGGTGCGGACCGGGCCTCGACACACCCTGCTGCGCGAGGCCGCCGAGCGACTGGGCTGGGGCCACGTCCGGGTGCCGTTGCTGATCAACTCGGAGCCGTACGGGGGCCGGAGCGCCTGCGAGGGCTGCCGGATGTGTGTCGGGTTCGCCTGTCCGGTGGACGCCAAGAACGGCTCGCAGAACACCTTGCTGCCCCGGGCGTTCGCGACTGGCCACGCCGAGATCCTGCTGCAGACCCGGGCGGAGCGGCTCGTGGTCGACGGGCGGGGTCGGGTGGTGGCTGTGGCCCTGGTCGGCCGCACCGCCACCGGGGAACTCTGGCGGACCGAGGTCGGTGCGGGTGAGGTGGTGGTGTCGGCCGGGGCGGTGGAGTCGGCCCGGCTGCTGCTGAACAGCGCGCACGACCGCGAGCCGACCGGGCTGGGCAACGGTCACGACCAGGTCGGACGGCACCTGCAGGGGCACGTGTACGGCGGGGCTGTCGGGCTCTTCGACGACGTGGTCGAGGACCTGGTCGGGCCGGGTCCGACCATCTCGACCCACGACTTCCGGCACGGGGTCGACGGGCTGGCGGGGGGCGGGGTGCTGGTCGACGAGTTCATCCCGTTGCCGGCGAACGTCTACCGCTCGCTCAGCGGGGCGGGTCTGATCCCGCGGTGGGGAGCGGAGTCCAAGCGCGGGATGCGTGATCTGCTGCGCCGGTCGCTGCGGGTGATGGGACCGATCCAGGAGGTCACCTCGGCGTCGTCGCGGGTGCGGGTGGACCCGGGGGTGCGTGACGCGTACGGGATCCCGGTGGCCCGTCTGAGCGGCTCCGTCCACGACTGCGACCGCGCGGCGCAGGCCGTGCTCGCCGACCGCGCCGTCGAGTGGCTGACCGCCGCCGGCGCCCACCGGACGGCGGCCATGGTCGGCACGGGGGACGGTCCGAGCGCCGGTCAGCACCAGGCCGGCACCTGCCGGATGGGCGAGGACCCGACGACGTCGGTGGTCGATCCCTGGTGCCGGGTGTGGGGGCACGACAACGTCCGCGTGGTGGACGCGTCGGTCCACGTCACCAACGGCGGGGTGAACCCGGTGCTGACCGTGTTCGCCAACGCCTACCGCGTGCTGGACGAGATGACCCGCTGACTCGGCCACTTCACCCGCTGACGCACTCCTCCGTGCGCTCACGCACGAGCTGCAACGGCCGCGTCAGGGGTCGCAGGAGTGCGTCAGCGGATCGGGGAGAGGGCTGGGTCAGATCAGGGGTCCAGGGGCGGATCGGCTCAGGTGGCGAGGGAACCGCGCGCCACGGTGAGCACCGGGACGGGCGAGTGCCGGACGATCTTGGCGGCGTGCGACCCCAGCAGGAAGCGGCTGATGGCCGAGGTCTTGGCCCCGATCGCCAGCAGGTCGGTGGGCTGCCAGCCGATGCTGGCGATGGTCTCCGCCCAGCCGACACCGCTCCCGACGACGATCTCCAGGCTCTCGCCGTCGACCCCGGAGCGGGTGGCCGCGGCCCGGATGTCGGCCCGGACCCGGTCGGCCCACTCGCCGACGACGAGGTCCTCGACCGCTGTCTCGATCGTCCCCCGCAGGGACGTCTCCGGGCGGACGGCGAAGCAGGCGACCCGCAGCGGGATGCCGAACTGCTCGGCCCGTTCGAGAGCAGCCGTGAGCAGCCCCGAGTCCGAGTCCGCCCGGCCGAACCCCACGGTGATCCGGCCGACGCGGGAGCCGGACGGCACCGCGAAGTCCGCCGGGGCGAAGCAGACGGGGGTGTCCAGGCTGTGCAGGATCCGCTGGGCGATGCTGCCCAGGGAGACCCGACCCGGCAGACC
>JBMDXL010000665.1:0-6823 GCA_048594465.1 Microlunatus sp.
GCTCGAGCAGGACCCCACCGAGCCGTACGCCCGGTTGCTGATGGCCCGCACGTGCGAGCGGCTGAGCAGGACCGTCGAGGCTCGGGCGCACCGCCGGCTGCTGGCGATCATGTCCGGGGACGACGCGGTCTTCGAGGACTAGCTGCATCCGGCCGTCCGATGAGTTCTGTCGGGGGCGATGGTCATACTGCCGTTGACCCGACGGACCCAGGAGCGATCATGCCTCAGCTGCTACGTGTGCAGAACTTCACCGTCTCGGCCGACGGGTACGGAACGGGCACCGGCCAGAGCCTGGAACGACCGTTCGGCCACGCCGATCCCGGGGTGCTGATGGGGTGGGCCTTCGCCACCGCGAGCTTTCCCAACCGGAGCGGCGACGGCGGCACCCGCGGGTTGGACGACTACTTCACCCGCGACTTCAGCCACCACATCGGCGCCGAGATCATGGGGCGGAACAAGTTCGGACCGGTCCGCGGGCCCTGGCTCGACCACGACTGGCAGGGCTGGTGGGGCGACGAGCCACCGTTCCACACGCCGGTGTTCGTGCTCACCCACCACGCGCGACCGTCGTTCAGCCTGTCCGACACGACCTTCCACTTCGTCGCCGGTGAGCCCGCTGACGTGCTCGCTCAGGCCCGGGCGGCCGCCGACGGGAAGGACGTCCGCCTGGGTGGCGGCGTCCAGACCGTCCGCGAGTTCCTGGACGCCGATCTGATCGACACCCTCCACGTCGCCGTGCACCCCGCCGAGCTGGGCGCCGGCGGCCGGTTGTGGCAGGGCCCCGAGGAGCTGGAGGACCGCTACCACCACGAGGCGGTGCCCAGCCCCAGCGGTGTGGTGCACCACCTGTTCTGGCGCCGCTGACGGTTCTGCGGCGCTGACCACATCGGAGTCGACGACCCACCGGCCCGCGGCCGACGGGTAGGCGGTGGTCGGGTGGTCAGAGCCCGGCGCGGTACTCCTCGTCCGTGACGTGGTCGAGCCAGGTGACCACCTCGCCGTCCTCGTCCGCCTCCTGCAGGGCCACGTGCGCCATGAAACGGTCCGGGGTGGCGCCGTGCCAGTGCTCCTCGCCCGGCTCGATCACGACCACGTCGCCGGGCGGATCTCGGTGACCTCGCCGCCGCGGAAGGAGACCAGACCGATGCCGTCGGTGACGTAGAGCGTCTGGCCCCTGGGGTGGCGGTGCCAGGCGGTCCGCGCACCGGGGGTGAAGCGGACGTGGGCGCAGCCGATGGCCGACGCGGCGTCCGGCGACCGTACGGCGTCGATGAGGACGTCGCCGGTGAACCAGTCGGCCGGTCCGCGGGCGGTCTGCCCGCCGCTGGTGGTGATCTTCATGGGTGCTCCTGGTGGTACGAGATCGGATTCGGGGGTCGGTCAGGGGAGCCCGTCAGGGCTGCAGCAGCACCTTGGTCGCCGTGCGCTGGTCCATGGCCACGTAGCCGTCGGCGGCCTGCTCCAACGGCAGGGTGAGGTCGAACACCTTGCCGGGGTCGATCCGGCGCTGCCAGATCCGGTCGATCAGGTCGGGCAGGAAGCGCCGCACCGGTGCCGGACCGCCGTGGACGTGGACGTGGGTCATGAAGATGTCGCCACCGGCGATCGCGACGTCGTGCAGCACGCCGACGAAGCCGACGTGGCCCCCGGGGCGGGTGGAGCCGATGGCCTGCAGCATCGACTCCTGGGTGCCGACCGCCTCGACCACCGAGTGAGCGCCGAGCCCGTCGGTGAGCTCCTTCACCTTGGCCACCCCGGCCTCGCCCCGCTCGGCCACGATGTCGGTGGCGCCGAACTCGCGGGCCAGCGCCTGCCGGTCCGCGTGCCGGGACATGGCGATGATCCGCTCGGCCCCGAGCTCCTTGGCGGCCAGCACGGCCAGCAGCCCGACCGCCCCGTCCCCGACCACGGCGACCGTCTTGCCCGGTCCCGCCTCGGCGGCCACGGCGCCGAACCAGCCGGTGCCGAGCACGTCGGAGGCGGCCAGCAGGGACGGGATCAGGTCGGCATCGGGCCGCCCGGCGGTGGCGACCAGGGTGCCGTCGGCCAGCGGCACCCGCATCAGCTCCGCCTGCGAGGCGCCCGGGAAGTCGCGGTGCAGGCAGTTGGTCTGGTAGCCGGCCCGACAGATCTCGCAGGTGTTGTCGGAGGCGAAGAACGAGCCGATCACGAAGTCCCCGACGGCGATCGAGGTCACCTCGTCACCGATCTGCTCGACCACGCCGACGTACTCGTGACCCATCGGTCTGGGTTCGGTGATCTCGTCGGCCCCGCGGTACGGCCACAGGTCCGACCCGCAGATGCAGGCGGCGGCCAGCCGGATGATCGCATCGGTCGGCTTCTGCAGGGTCGGCTCGGGCAGGTCCTCGACCCGGACGTCCCCGGGGGCGTGCATCACGACTCCACGCATCGGTGGTGCTCCTTCACGTTCTGGCGGTTGACTCGGGACCAGTCAACCGCTGGTCGACGCGGGCTGGGAGTCCCTGCCGAGGGGTGTACCGGCAGGGCAGGTCTCGTCAGCGCCCGGCCGGACCTCCCGGTCAGCCTCGCAGCAGCTGGCGGGCGATCACGAGCTTCTGGATCTGGTTGGTGCCCTCGAAGATCTGCGTCACCTTGGCCTCGCGCATGTAGCGCTCCACCGGGAAGTCCCGGGTGTAGCCGTAGCCGCCGAGCACCTGGACCGCGTCGGTGGTGACCTTCATGGCCGTGTCGGTGGCCACGAGCTTGGCCACCGCCGCATCGCGGGTGAACCGACGACCGGCGTCGGACTTGCGGGCCGCCATCAGGTACGCCGCCCGGGCCACGTCGACGGCCGCCGCCATCTCGGCCAGCAGGAACTGGATGCCCTGGAACTCCGCGATCGCCGTCCCGAACTGCTCCCGCTGCCGGGCATGGTCCACCGCGGCGTCGAGCGCGGCCTGGGCCAGCCCCACGGCGCAGGCGGCGATGCCGAGTCGACCGGAGTCCAGCGCGTCGAGCGCGATCGCCATCCCCTGCCCCTCCGCGCCCACCCGCCGGCTCTCCTCGACCCCGACGGCGTCGAGATAGAGCGCCGTCGTGGTCGAGCCGGTCAGGCCCATCTTCTGGTCGGGTTGACCGAAGCTGAGACCGGCGGCGTCCGCGGGCACCACGAAGCAGCTCAGTCCCCGGGTCCGGTCGTCGCTGGTCCGGGCGAAGGTCGTGTAGGAGTCGGCCCGGGACCCGTGCGTGATCCAGGCCTTGGCCCCGGTCAGCGAGTAGCCATCGTCGGCCACCTTGGCGCGGGTGCTGATGCCGGTGATGTCGGAGCCGGCCTGGGCCTCCGACAGCGCGTAGGCGCCGAGCCGATCACCCGTCAGCAGCGGGGCCAGCAGCTCGGTCTGCTGCCTGGCCGTGCCGTACCGGTGCAGGGCGTGGCAGCTGAGGACGTGGACCGCGACACCCACCCCGACGCTCATCCAGGCCGAAGCGATCTCCTCCAGGGCCTGCAGGTACACCTCGTACGGCTGTCCTGCTCCGCCCAGCTCCTCCGGGTACGGCATCCCGAGCACCCCCGCCTCACCGAGCAGCGTGAACGCGTCCCGCGGGAACTCGCCCGCGGCCTCCGCGGTCGCGGCCCGCGGTGCGAGCTCCTCGGTGGCGATCTCACGCACCAGGGCGACCAGCTCGGCCCCCTCGTCGGACGGCAGCACGCGATCAACTGCCACGGCGTCGCTCCTTCGGCTCGACAGCTGGGACGGCATTCCCAGACCGGTACTGACGAGGGTACGTTGGTACCGCCATGGAATCCACCCCCGCACTGGTCGAGCAGCTCACCGTCCGGCAGCACCAGCTGCTCGACGAGCTGGTGGATCTGTTCATGGCCGAGGGATTCGCCCATCTCACCCTGGACGAGATGGCCGCCCGGCTGGGCTGCTCCAAACGGACCCTGTACGCGCTGGCCGACAGCAAGGAACAGCTCGCGGTCCGGACCGTCCGGTCCTTCTTCCGCCGGTCCACCGACCAGGTCGAGGCAGCCATCGCGCGCACCCGGTCCCCCGCCACCCGACTGACCCGCTACCTGGAGGCGGTGGTCGAGGCCCTCCGCCCCGCCGGGCCGGAGTTCCGCCGGGACCTGGCCCGCACCGCCGCCACGCGCGAGGTCTACGAGCAGAACACCGTCGCCGCCGCCGCCCGGGTCCGCCTGCTGATCGACGAGGGCATCCGGGCCGGCGCGTTCCGCAACGTGTCCGCCGTCTTCGTCGGCGAGGTGGTGACCGCCACGATGCGCCGGATCACCTCCGGCGAGATCGGCCGGGCCACCGGACTGGACGACGCCCAGGCGTACGCGGAGCTGGCTCGGCTCGTCGTCACGGCGCTGCGCCGGTGACGGCCCGTGGATCCGGCCGGACTCCCGGGTCCCGACCGCTAGTGTGACCAAGGTGAGCGAGGACCTGCACGAGCTGGGCGAGATCCTGGTCAGCACCGCCGCCGCGGTGGTGCGCCGGGTGCCCACCGACGGGCTGGAGGTGAGTCTGGCCGCCGCGCGGGTGATGGCGCGCATCTCCGACAACGGTCCCTGCCGGATCAGCGACCTGGCCGTCCAGGAGCGCTCCTCCCAACCCACCATCACCAACCACATCAAGCGGCTCGAGGCCGCCGGGTTGGTGGAGCGCGCCGTCGACGCCACCGACGCCCGCGCCTGGCTGATCGACCTCACCCCCCGGGGGCGGCAGCGGCTCGGTGAGATCCGCACCCAGCTGGGCACCAACATCGAGCCGATGCTGGAGACGCTGTCCGTCCGGGACCGCAAGGCGCTGCGGGCCGGGCTCGAAGTCATGCAGCGGATGATCGCTGCTCGGTAGGCTGCCCCGGTGAGCCTCCGCCTGTACGACACCGCGACCCGCGCGGTCCGCGACTTCGACCCCCTGGTCCCCGGCGAGGTCTCCATCTACCACTGCGGGCTGACCGTGCAGTCGGCGCCGCACGTCGGCCACATCCGCAAGGAGGTCGTCTTCGACGTCCTGCGCCGCTGGCTCACCTGGCGAGGTCTGCGGGTCACGGTGATCGCCAACGTCACCGACATCGACGACAAGATCTTGATCAAGTCCGCCGAGGCCGGCGTCCCGTGGTTCGCCCACGCCTACCGCTACGAGCGCGAGCTGCACGACGCGTACGCGGCGCTGGGCTGCCTGCCGCCCACCTACGAGCCCCGCGCCACCGGTCACGTGCCCGAGATGCTCGAGCTGATCGAGGTGCTGATCGAGCGCGGCCACGCGTACGTGGCCGAGGACGGCTCCGGCGACGTCTACTTCGACGTCCGGTCCTGGCCCGCGTACGGGTCGCTGTCCCGGCAGCGAATCGAGGACATGGAACCGGCCGGCGACGCCGACCCACGGGGCAAGCGCGATCCCCGGGACTTCGCCCTGTGGAAGGGGCACAAGCCCTCGGAGCCGGCAACCGCGTCCTGGCCCACGCCGTGGGGACGCGGTCGGCCCGGATGGCACCTGGAGTGCTCGGCGATGGCCGGGAAGTACCTCGGTGACGAGTTCGACATCCACGGCGGCGGTCTGGACCTGCGCTTCCCCCACCACGAGAACGAGCTCGCCCAGTCGACCGCGGCCGGTCAGCGGTTCGCCCGCTTCTGGATGCACAACGCCTGGGTCACCGCGGCCGGGGAGAAGATGAGCAAGTCGCTGGGCAACGGTGCGCTGGTCAGCGAGGTGGTGGAGCGCTATCCGGCCCGGGCCGTCCGCTTCTACCTGGCCCAACCCCACTACCGCTCGGCCATCGAGTTCTCCGACACCTCGCTGGACGAGGCGACCGCGGCGCTGGCCCGGATCGACAGCTTCGTCGACCGGGCAGTCGAGCGACTGGGTCGCCCGGAGGGCTCGGTGCCGGACGCGTTCGCCGAGGCGATGGACGACGACCTGGGCACCCCGGGCGCGGTCGCGGTGCTCTACGCGGCCGTCCGGGACGGCAACACCGCCCTGGCCGCCGGCGACGACGCGACGGCCACCGCCCGACTGGCCGAGGTGCTGGGGATGCTCGGTGTCCTGGGCCTGGACGCGACCGACCCGATCTGGCAGCGCGGGGGCGACGACGCCCGGCTGGTCGGCGTGGTCGACGGGCTCGTCCAGACCCTGCTGGAGCAGCGGGCGTCGGCCCGGGAGCGGCGCGACTTCGCCGCTGCCGACGCCCTGCGCGACGCGCTGAGGGATCTCGGCATCGCCATCACCGACACCCCGGCCGGACCACGCTGGTCCCTGGCCGACCACTGATCGCAGCACCGAGCACAGATCGCACGACCGAGCACTGACCGCACGGACCGAGCACGACGAGCAGGTAGACGAGGAACATGGCAGGCAACAGCCAACGCAAGGGTGCCGTCCGCAAGGGCGGCAGGAACAACACCGCGGGCTCCGGCGGACGCGTCCGTCGCGGGTTGGAGGGCAAGGGCCCGACGCCCAAGGCGGAGGACCGGCCGTACCACGCGGCCTACCGGGCCAAGAAGGCGGCGGAGCGCCGCTCCGGCGGCGCGACCCGGTCCGCCGACGGCAAGCGGAGCGGGAAGCCCGGCGTCGGCGCGGAGTGGGTGATCGGCCGCAACTCGGTGCTGGAGGCGCTCGAGGCGGAGATCCCCACCAAGACCGCGTACGTGGCCGAGGGGGCGGAGCGCGACGACCGGCTGCGCGACATCCTCAAGCTGGCCGCGGGCCGCAGTCTGCCGATGCTCGAGGTGACCCGCGTCGAGCTGGACCGGTTGACCGGTGGCGCCGTGCACCAGGGGGTGGCGCTGCAGCTGCCCGAGTTCACCTACGCCCACCCCGACGACCTGCTCGGACTGGCGATCGAGTCCGACACC
>JBMDXL010000666.1:0-20452 GCA_048594465.1 Microlunatus sp.
TGCGGGTGTCGGCGACCCGCACGGACGGTCCGGCCGCTTCCACGTAGGTGGCCGTCAGCGTCGCGATGCCGCACATCCGCTGCACCAGGTTGAGGGCGACCCGCTCGGCCTGCAGGACGGCGCGGGCCGGTCCCTCGACCCGGGCCAGCACCTGTCCGGCGGTGAACGACTCGCCGTCGGCGGCCAGCGAGGTGACCTTCACGGTGGTGTCCAGGGCGGTCATGGCCACCGTGAACACCTCCGCCCCGGCGAAGACGCCGGGCTCCCGGGCGACCAGCTCGGCGGTGGCGGTGGTGGTCGCCGGCACGAAGGTCTGGCTGGTGACGTCGCCGAACGGTGCGTCCTCCTCCAGTGCCATCGCCACGACGCGCTCGATCTGGTGTCGCTGCAGGCTCATCGGGCCAGGACCAATCCGGAGTGGACGGCCTGGGCGGGGTCGGTGGTGGGGAAGTCGGCGCGGAAGTGGCCGCCCCGCGACTCCGTCCGCCGCAGCGCGGACGCGGTCACCGCTCGGGCCACGAGCAGCAGGTTCGCGTCCTCGGCGGCCTTGGCGTCGGTGACCTCCGGTGTACGCCAGCCGCGCAGCGTGTCCAGCGCCTCGCGCAGACCGGCCTCGGTGCGCCTCAGCCCCACCGCCTCCCACATCAGGGCCTGCAGGTCGGACCGGTTGTAGGCCTCGGTCTGCGGTGCGTCGCCCAGGTCGGCCGGCAGCGGGGCCGCCCAGTCCGTGGCCACCTCGGCCTCCGGGGCCTGCTCGGCTGTCAGCAGATCAGCCACCCGGCCGCCGTAGACCAGACCCTCGAGCAGGGAGTTGGAGGCCAGCCGGTTGGCCCCGTGCAGACCGGTGCAGGCGACCTCGCCGACCGCGTAGAGACCGGGCACCGAGGTGCGGCCGTACGTGTCGGTCCGCACGCCGCCCATCCAGTAGTGGGCGGCGGGGGTGACCGGGATCGGCTCGGTGGCCCAGTCGAAGCCCTGCCGGCGGCAGCTGGCGTCGATGGTGGGGAATCGTCGGGCCAGGAAGTCCCGGCCGAGGTGGGTGGCGTCCAGCCGGACCGGGGCACCCTGCTGTCGGGCCATCTGGTCGGCGATGCCGCGCGCCACCACGTCTCGCGGAGCGAGCTCGGCGTCCGGGTGCACGTCGAGCATGAACCGGCGGCCGTCGGTGTCGATCAACGTCGCGCCCTCGCCGCGGACCGCCTCGGAGATCAGGAAGTTGCCCGGCGCGGCCAGCGACGTGGGGTGGAACTGGTAGAACTCCAGATCCGCCACCGCCGCCCCGGCCCGCAGGGCGATGGCCACCCCGTCGCCGGTGGCGACCTCGGGATTGGTGGTGTGCCGGTAGAGCTGCCCGGCGCCGCCGGTGGCCAGGACCACCGCGTCGGCGACGATCTCGGTGCCGTCCAGCAGGCGTACGCCGACCGCCCGGCCGCCGTCCAGCACGACGTCGGTGACGGTGGTGCGGGGCCGCAGGTCGAGGCCGGCCGCGGTCACCCGGCGCACCAGCGCGGTGGCGATCGCTGCCCCGGTCGAGTCCCCGTGCACGTGCAGGATCCGCGGGTGCGCGTGGGCGGCCTCCAGCCCCAGCGCCAGGGCGCCGTCGGCGGTGGTGTCGAAGTCGACGCCCCGGTCGGCCAGCTCGCGGACCGCCGCCGGGCCGCCCTCGCAGAGCACGGTGGCCGCGGCGACGTCGCTCAGCCCTGCGCCCGCCACCAGCGTGTCGGCGACGTGACTGGCCGGGGTGTCCTCGGCCGACGTGACGACCGCGACGCCGCCCTGGGCGTAGCGGGTGTTGCTCTCCGTGGCGTCGGCCTTGGTCAGCACCACCACCTCGTGGTGGGGAGCAAGATCAAGAGCCGCGGTCAGTCCGGCGACACCGGAGCCGATGATGATCACGCGCATGCTGCGTCCCTCCTGGGATCTCGGGGTGCTGGCCGGTCAGCGGGGCAGGGCGGCAAGCATCCGCTCCAGCGCCACCCGGGCGTGGACGGCGACGTCGTCGTCGACCACGATCTCGTTGCGGATCTCGCCCTCGACCAGACCGTCCAGGGTCCAGGCCAGGTAGCCGGGGTGGATCCGGTACATGGTGGAGCACGGGCAGATGACCGGGTCCAGGCAGAAGATCGTCTTGTCCGGGTTCTCGGCGGCCAGCCGGTTGACCAGGTTGACCTCGGTACCGATCCCGATCACGTCACCGGGCTGCGCCGCGGCCACGAACTTCCGGATGGCGTCGGTGGACCCGGCCGCGTCGGCGGCGTCGACCACCGGCATCGGGCACTCGGGGTGCACGATGATCTTGACGCCGGGGTGCTCGGCCCGGGCCTGGTCGATCTGGGCGACCGAGAAGCGCTTGTGCACCGAGCAGAACCCGTGCCACAAGATCACCCGTGCGTCCAGCAGCTGGTCGGCGGTGTTGCCGCCCAGCGGCTTGCGCGGGTTCCACATCGGCATCTGCTCCAGCGGCACCCCCATCGCCTTGGCCGTGTTGCGACCCAGGTGCTGGTCGGGGAAGAACAGCACCCGCTGGCCCCGGGCGAACGCCCACTCCAGCACGGTGGCGGCGTTGGACGAGGTGCAGACGATGCCGCCGTTCCTTCCACAGAACGCCTTCAGGGCGGCCGAGGAGTTCATGTACGTCACCGGCACGACCGGGGCGAGCCCGTCCGCGCGTCGCCCGTCCGGTCCGACCTCCTCGGCGTACAGCTCCATCAGGTCCTCCCAGGCCGCGTCGACGGAGTCCTCGTCGGCCATGTCGGCCATCGAGCAGCCGGCCGCCAGGTTGGGCAGGATCACGTGCTGCTCGGGTCGGGCCAGGATGTCGGCGGTCTCGGCCATGAAGTGCACGCCGCAGAACACGATCGTGCTCGCCTCGGGCCGGGTCAGGGCGGCGTTGGCCAGCTGGAAGGAGTCTCCGACGAAGTCGGCGTACTGGATGACCTCATCGCGCTGGTAGAAGTGGCCGAGGATGACCAGGTCGCTGCCCAGCTTCTCCTTGGCCGTCCGGATCCGGGTGTGCAGCTCCTCGTCGCTCATCCGCTGGTACGCGGTCGGCAGCTGACCGGGGCGGGTGACCGGCTCGGGGATCACGTCCAGCTCGGAGGCGCCGGGACCGTAGCCGGGCGTCGAGTCGAAGTCCCACGGTCCGCGGGCCAGGTCGGCGTCACAGCTGGCGCCGGGGGCCGCGCTGATGACGTCATGGACAGAGAGGGTCAGCTGGGTCATGTCGGGTTCCTGTCGCTGGAGGTGACCTGGAAGCGGTAGAGGGCGGGCGGACGGTGACTGGTGCCGGTGAGCTGGTTGCCGGTGGCGACCAGCGTCTTGGTGGCCAGGGCCTGCCGGCGGAAGTTGGCCGGGTCGATCCGTTTGAGCAGCACCGCCTCGTGCACCGCGCGCAGCTCGGCAAGGGTGAACTCGGGGCGCAGGAAGAAGCGGGCGATGGGGGAGTAGGTGATCTTGGCCCGGAGCCGGTTCAGCGCGTACTGCACGATGCCGTTGTGGTCGAAGGCCAGCTCCGGGATCTCGTCGGCCACGCACCACTGCACGTTCTCCCCGTCCACCGCGCGGGCGACCTCGTCGGAGCGCACCAGCGCCCAGTAGACGAGGGAGACGACCCGCTGCGGCGACCGCTCGACCGCGCCGAAGGAGTAGAGCTGCTCGAGAGAGCTGGAGGTCAGACCGGTGGTCCGCTCCAGGGTGTGCCGGGCGCTGGCCGCCAGGTCCTCCTCCGGGAGCAGCGGTCCGCCGGGGAGTGCCCACCGGCCCTCGTACGGGTCCCGGATCCGGCGCACCAGCGGCAGCCACAGCGTCGGCCGGCCACTGGTGGGGTGCGGCCGCAGGGCGAAGATCACCGTCGAGACGGCGAGCTCGATCCCCTGGTCGGTCATGGCGGCCCCCGGTCGCGCTGGCTACGTACTTTTGGTTAGTCTGACTTTAAGTTGCTATGGCGAGCCTACGCCGCGCCTTATGGTCAGGTCAACTCTTACCTCCGTGACCCAGCCCACACGCTGGCGAGGACTACGGTCGGCGCGTGCACGCGGCGGACTTCCTCGACCTGGCGCACAGGGTCGGCCCGATCCTGGTGTTCCTCGTGGCGATCACGGTGGTGGCCGAGCTGGCCGACGGGATCGGTCTGTTCGCGATCATCGCCCGCTGGGCCGCCGTGCTCGGCCGCGGTTCGGTGCTCGGTCTCTGGCTGCTGGTGGTGCTGGTGGCCACCGTGGCCACGGCCGTGCTCTCCCTGGACACCACGGCGGTGCTGCTCACGCCGGTGGTGCTGGTGCTGGCCCGACGATTGGGACTGGGACAGGAGCTGTTCGCCTTCACCGCCGTCTGGCTGGCCAACACGGCCTCGCTGGTGCTGCCCGTCTCCAACCTGACCAACCTGCTCGCGTACGCGCGCCTGCGGCCGGCCGGGGTCGCCTTCACCCCGCTGATGTGGGCCCCCGCCCTGGCCGTTTGGCTGGTCACCGTGCTGCTGCTCGGTCTGGTGTTCCGGCGTCGCCTGCGCGGCCGCTACGAGGTGCCGACGCCCTTCCCGGTGGACGACCGGCCGCTGCTGGTCACCGCCGGAGTGGTCTGTGCCGGTCTCGGGCCGGCCTTCGTGCTCGGCGCCGACGTCACCGTGGCCGCCGTGGCGGGAGCCGTCGTGCTCGTCGTCGCCTGCCTGGCCCGGCGCCGCGGTCTGCTGCGCTGGGGGCTGCTGCCGTGGCCACTCGTGCTCGGGGTCAGCGTCTTGTTCGTGCTGGTCCAGGTCGCGCACGCGTACGGGTTGACCACGCTGGTCGGTGACCTGGTCGGGCGGGGCGACACGTGGCTGGACCTGCTGCGACTGGCCGGGGTCTCGGCGCTGGCCGCCAACCTGCTCAACAACCTGCCCGCGTACCTGGCCGTGGAACCGACCGCACTGGACACCCCGGTCCGGTTGGCCGCTCTGCTGGTCGGGGTGAACGCCGGGCCGCTGATCACCCCCTGGGCGAGTCTGGCCACCCTGCTGTGGGCCGGTCGTTGCCACGCGGCCGGTCTCCAGGTGTCCTGGCTGCGGTTCGCCCTGCTCGGGGCCGTGCTGGTCCCGCTCTGCCTGGTCGCCGGGACCGGCGCCCTGGTGCTCATCGGCTGAGGCGGCTCTGGCGCTGTCGACCCACGGTGCGGGGTCAGCGCGGCAGCCGGGTGATCTCGTCCACCGCAGCGTCGTAGTCCCTCAGCTGCGCCGGGTCGGGCAGCGGGGTCGGCCACTCGTCCGTCGACCAGCCCAGCCGCGGTTGGCTCGCCGCTTTCCAGACCCCGACGTCGGCCGGCGTGGGCGGACCGACCCGGGTCGAGCCGTCCGGCGCCGGGGTGACGGCCAGCCCCGGCAGGTTCGCCGTGTCGGGCAGCACCACGTCGACCCTGGTGGTCCCCCGGGGCAGAGCCGGGTAGGTGGTGACCAGCTGGGCCGAGCCACCGGCGGCGCGCAGCCCGATCGCCCAGAAGTCCAGGTTGGTGCACAGGCACTCCAGGAAGGTCCGGTCCCCGAAGCTGCCGGTCGTCCAGCGGGCGCGCAGCACGCGGCCGCCGACGGACAGGGTCGGGCCGCTGGCCGCGTTGGTGCTGAGCACCGGGGTGTCCTCGGCCGGCACCGCCACCAGCGGGGGTCCGAGCGGGACCACCAGGAACGCGCGCTGCCCGCTCATCGATCGCAGGGTCCAGCGGACGGTGGTGGAGTCCGCGTCGGCCAGCACCTGGTCGACCCGCAGCGTCGCCGTCCGGCGGGTCGCCGCCCCGTCGTCGGTCTGGAAGTACTGCGGCGCGGTGAGCGGCGACGCCGGCTCGGCGGGGCGGGCCAGGTCGGCCGGGTGGGTGCTGGTGGGGACCTGACCCGCCGGGGTGAGTGGGATGTGACCGAACGGCGGCAGGGTCGCGGCGACCACGTCGACGAAGCGCACCGAGGCCGGCAGGGCGGGGAACGCCACCTGGAGCAGGCGGGTCTCGCCCAGGTGCAGGCTGGTCTGCGCCGCCCAGACCGGGGTGCACAGGCACGTGGCGGCCTGGCTGCTGCCGCGGTGGCTGAGCGGGCGGTAGACCCGCTGGCCGCGGGGATCGACCAGCATGATGTTCACCCCGCCCGCAGCGGTGCGCTCCAGTCCGAGGTCGAAGCCGGGTGGCACCTCGTCGCCGGTCTGCCGGTCCGGTGCCGCCAGCGGCGTCACCGACCAGTCGAGCACGGTCAGCCCCGCTGCCCGGCGGACGGCGTGCACGGCGATCCGGGAGGTGACCTGCTGACCCTCCGCGCTGGTCCAGGTCGTCTCGCCGGCCACCGGCAGTCGTGGGTTGGTCGGCGGGGGGCTGGCGGGGGCGGTCGCGGCGGGGGAGATCTCGCGCCGGGGCAGCAGACCGGGCTCCGTGTCCGACCAGGTGCACCCGGCCAGGACGAGCAGAGCGGTGGTGAGGCAGAGCGCCACGATGCGCACCTCTCGATGGTAGGGCTGCGCGCCGCCACTGGATCGGATGGAGTTGTCACCGACATCGGTGACGATCGCGTCCGATCCGGGCCGAGGGGTCAGAAGTCATGGTCCAGGGCGTCGACGCAGCGGGGGCAGCGCGTGGGCATCCCTGTCCAGCCGCGGGCCATCAGCAGCGCCGCCACCTGTCGGGCGACCTGGCACGGGCGCTCGGTGACGTCTGGCCAGCCGTACCGCAGGGTCAGGTCGCCTTCGAGAAGGGTGGTGTTGTCCCGCTCCATGTCGCGGAATCGGCCGAGGATGTGCAGCCGCCCGTCCAGCTCCACGATGGTGCCGAACGCGTCGTAGCGCATGTCGCGGAACTCTCGGCCGCGCCGACCACGAGCCTGCCGCTGCGCTGGTGGGAGGTGGTGCGGACGCTGGACGTCACGGAGATAGCGCAGCTCGAGCGCGGACTCGGCGCCGTCGCCCACGTCCTCGAGCATCTGCTGAAGCAGGCGGCGGTGCGGCATCCGGGCGCGGTCGTCGAGGCACTGCGCGAGCCTGCGTGCCGTGGTCCGTCGCGACTGCACGGCCCGGCTGAGCAGTCCAGCGAGATCGCCTGGCTGGGCGAGGCCGCACAGATCGAGGACCGTGTCCTCGATGGTGGTCCGGGGCGGCGATCCCGGGCTCTGCGACCGCCGGGCACCCGGCCGCTCCTGCTGGAAGGACCACGGACCCGGCTGTCGCGGCCATCGGCCGTGCGGGACCAGCACGCTGATGGTGGCCGGAGGCTCGTCGACGAGTCCCCACAGGAACCCCGCCGCCCGGAAGCCGAGCCTGGCGTCGGTACCCCCGATCAGGGTTCCCGCCCAGGCCCGGCCAACCCAGGCGGGTTCACCGGCGCCGAGGTGGTAGATGCCTCGGGCCAGCCGGTTCCAGCTGCGCTGGTTCACCAGACGGTCAGCGGATCGGAGGCTGTAGCCGAGCAGCACGACCTGTTCGGCGCTGATCACCCCGCCCTGCGCGATGGCGGTGCGCAGCAGGTCGTCGGGCGGGTCCTGGCGGTGGTGCATGTCTGCACACTGCGGATGCCGGCCCGATTCGGACGGGGTCCCGGACGATCTGTGGACGACGCTCGGGACGAGCGAGCTCCTGTGGATGGACTTGTCACCGACATCGGTGACAACTTCATCCGCTGGTGCTCGGTCGGGGTGGGCGCGGCTGACAAGATGGCGGCCATGGGGCAACGGCCGGTGGTGGACGGGCACAACGATCTCCCGTGGGCGATGCGGAAGGTCGGCTACGACTTCACCGTGCACGACATCGCGGAGGCCTGCCCGGAGCTGCACACCGACCTCGGGCGGTTGCGGGCCGGCGGTGTGGCCGCCCAGTTCTGGTCGGTCTACGTGCCCTGCTCCTATCGCGGGGCCGACGCGGTCACCGCCACCCTGGAGCAGATCGACGCCGTGCACTCGATGATCGGTCACTACCCGCACGCGTTGGCGCTGGTCACCTCGGCCGAGGGTCTGCAGCTCACGGCCGCGCAGGGGGGACCGATCGCCAGTCTGCTCGGGGCCGAGGGTGGGCACAGCATCGACAACTCGCTCGGCGTCCTGCGCTCCCTCTACCGGCTGGGCGTGCGCTATCTGACACTGACCCACAACGAGAACACCGACTGGGCCGACGCGGCCACCGACGAGCCGCGGCTGGGCGGGCTGAGCGAGTTCGGTCGCGAGGTGGTCCGGGAGATGAACCGGCTCGGCATGCTGGTGGATCTCTCCCACGTCTCCGCCGACACCATGCGCGACGCCCTCGCGGTCAGCGCGGCGCCGGTGATCTTCTCCCACTCCTCGGCCCGGGCGGTCTGCGACCACCCCCGGAACGTGCCCGACGACGTGCTGGCCCAGCTGCCCGACAACGGGGGGCTGTGCATGATCACCTTCGTGCCCGCCTTCGTCTCCCCGGCCGTACGGGAGTGGCAGCTGGAGATGGAGGAACGCGCCGGGGCCGCCGGGGTCGACACCCGGGACCTGGCGGCGATGGACGACTTCGTCCGCCCGCACCTGGCCGGCAAGCCGACGGCCACCCTGGCCGACGTGGTGGCGCACTGTGAGCACGTCCGGGACGTCGCGGGGATCGACCACATCGGTCTGGGCGGGGACTACGACGGGGTCGACGCGCTGCCGGTGGGGCTGGAGGACGTGTCCGGCTATCCGCGGCTGCTGGACGCCTTGAGCGAGCGAGGCTGGTCCGACGGCGATCTGGCCCGGCTCGGCTGGCAGAACATCTCCCGGGTCCTGGCCGAGGCTGAGCTGGTGGCCGCCGAGCTGCGCGACAGCTGCGGGCCATCCCTGGCCACCATCGAGCAGCTGGACGGCGGCTCCGCGGCGGACGAGGTGACCGCGTGAGCGGTCTGCTGGAGGTCATCGCGCTGCAGGCCGCCGACGCCGAGCGCGCCGAGGCCGGGGGTGCCGACCGGATCGAGCTGGTCGGCACCATGGCCAACGACGGGATGTCGCCCGAACCCGCTCTGGTCGGACAGGTGCGGCGGGCGACCAGCCTGCCCATCCGGGTGATGCTGCGCCTGCGCGAGGGCTTCGGCACCGACGGCGGCGAGGTGACGCGGTTGCAGGGGCTGCTGTCGTCCTACCGGTCGGTCGGTGCGGACGGCGTCGTCCTCGGTTTCCTCAACGGTCACACGGAGATCGACACCGAGGTGGTGGGTGAGATCGTCGGCGCCGAGCCGGACTTCGGCTGGACCTTCCACCGGGCGGTGGACTCCTGCTTCAGCACCGACAAGGCCTGGCGGGCGCTGCGCCGGCTGCCGGGTCTGGACCAGGTGCTCACCGCCGGGTCGGCGCGTGGCGTGACCGAGGGCCTGGACGAGCTGGTGGCCCGCGCCCGGACCGACGACTTCGCCCGGGCGGTGATCATGGCCGGGGGCGGGTTGCTGCCCGAGCACGTGCCTTGGCTGGCGCGCGCCGGTGTCCGGGCCTTCCACATCGGGTCCTCGGCCCGACCGCTCGGCTCCTGGAAGGCGTACGTGGACGCCGATCTGGTCGGCACCTGGCGTCGGTTGATCGACGACGCGACCCGCCGGGCCGAACCGGGCTGACCGGGCCGTGGCGATCTTCATCGACCCGCCGACCTGGCCGGGTCACGGTCGGCTCTGGTCGCACCTGATCAGCGACACCGCGTACGCCGAGCTGCACGACTTCGCCGCCTCGGTGGGGATCCCCCCGCGCGCCTTCGAACGTGATCACTACGACGTGATCGCCGAGCGCTACGACGCGGTGGTGGCCGCCGGGGCCCGGCCGGTCTCGTCGCGGGAGATCGTCGCCCGGTTGCACCGGGCCGGGCTGCGTCGGCGGCACCGGTCCGTGCTCGCCCCGCCCCTCGGCCGGACCTGGCCACGGCGGTTGGTGCCGGGTGACCTGGTGGCCGTGGTCTCGCCGTCGGGTCCGGTGGCGTCGGACCGGCTGGACCGGGGGGTCGCGCTGCTCGAGTCGTGGGGGCTGCGGGTCCGGCTCCAGCGGCGGGTGCTGGGGGCGTACGCGCCGCTGACCTACCTGGCCGCCGATGATCATGAGCGAGCCGCCGACCTGACCGACGCCTGGACCGACCCTGCCGTGGCGGCGGTGTGGGCCGCCCGGGGCGGCTACGGGGCGCAGCGGATGGTCGACCTGGTGGACTGGCCCGCGATCCGGGCGGCGGGACCGAAGACCTTCGTCGGGTTCAGCGACATCACTGCGCTGCACACCCGGCTGGGACGCGACCTGGGCCAGGTGACCGTGCACGGACCGGTGCTCGGGTCGGCCGGCCAGCTCGACGACCCCGAGACCGTACGGTCCCTGCGGTCGATGATCATGGATTGGCCGGAGGTCGGGGCGGTGCTGGCGGCGGGTCGCAGCGCGGTGGCCGGTGTCGGCCAGGGTCGGCTGGTCGGTGGCAACCTGTCCCTGGTCGCCGCGGACGTCGGCGTCGAGCCGGCTCCGGAGGTGTCGGCCGTCGCGATCTTCGAGGACGTCGGCGAGGACGGCTACCGGATCGACCGGATGCTCACCCAGCTGCTGCGCTCCCGCTGGTTCGACCAGGTGCGCGGGGTGGTGGTGGGGGAGTTCGGCTCCGTCCGCGACTCCTCGCCCACCTCGTCCGGCCTGGCGGCGGCGGTCATCGCCGACCGCCTGGAACGGCTGCGGATCCCCGTGGTCACCGACATGGCGGTGGGACACGGCGGCCGCAACCTGGCCCTGCCCCTGGGTGCCGCCGTCACCCTGGCCGCCGGCCCGCCCGGCACTCCGGGGACCCTCACCCTCGCCTGACCCCCGACCGGACTTCTGTGCCGTCATCACTGACTATTCGTGTTACCGGCACAAAACACCTGGTGGGAGGGGGTGCGGGGGGTGGGGCTGTGGGGTGCGGTCAGGCGGCGGGTGACTCGGCCAGGGCGTCCGGCAGCGGGGCGGCGTGGACGACGACCAGCGAGGTGACGGCCCGGGTCAGGCACACGTAGAGGCGGCGCAGACCGGTGGTCTCGTCGGGTTCGCCGGTGACGATGTCGGCCGGCTCGAGCAGCACCACGTGGTCGAACTCCAGTCCCTTGGCCAGCGAGGCCGGGACCAGGTCCACCCGGGCGTCGAAGATCTGGGCGTCCTCGCCCAGCAGGTCGTACCGCAGCCCCGCCTGCTCCAGCGCGGCCCGGGCGGTGGGCACCGCGGCGTCGGGCACGATCACCCCGACCGTCCCCTCGCGCTCCAGGGCCTCCCGGGTGGCCGCGGCCAGGTCGCCGTCCACCCCGGTGCTGAGCCGCAGGTCGAGGGCCCCGCGGTTCCGCCGGACGGAGTGCGGCGGGGTGAGCTGCGGGGCGATCCGGGGCAGCAGCCGGGCCGCGAAGTCGATCACCGCGCCCGGCACGCGGAAGCCGGCCACCAGCTCCTCCACGTCGGCGTCCGGGTGGCCGAGGTGCCCCATCGACTCCGCCCAGGACGAGGTGGCCCACGGGGTGGTGGCCTGGGCGAGATCACCCAGCACGGTGACCGAGCCGGTGCTGGCCCGCCGCCCGACGGCCCGCAGCTGCATGGGGGACAGGTCCTGGGCCTCGTCCACGATCACGTGACCCAGACTCGGTGTCCGGTTGACCAGGTCGGCGGCCTCGTCGATCAGCACCACGTCCGCCAGCGACCAGCGGGCAGTCGCCACGCTGCGGGCCGGCTTGGCCATCATGATCAGCTGTTGTTCTTCCTCAGTGAGGATCCCGTCGGCCGAGGCGGCCAGGAAGGCGGCGTCGGTGAGCAGCCGCAGGACCAGCTTGGCCGGGTCGATCTTGGGCCACAGCAGATCGGCGTACGCCTTGACCGGCTTGCTCCGGGCCACCGCGTTCTGCACCCGGTCGTCGGGGGAGTCGCCGGCCGCCTCCATCCTCAGCAGCACCTGGTGGGCCAGGCGCTGCGGCAGCATCGTCCGGCCCGCCTCGTAGCGCACCCCGCGGTTGGTCAGCTCGTCGACGATCTCGACCGCCAGGTAGCTGCCGACCCGCCACTGGTACGACCCGCGGGGCACGACCAGCGCCTCGGTCGGCTGGGTGACGTGACCCCAGACCGCCCGGTGCAGCACGGCCGCCATCCGGGCGTCGCCCTTGACCAGCGCGGCCGGCACCAGGTCCAGGCCGCGGATGGCTGCTCCGGTCGCGTCGGTGACCAGGGAGGAGACGGTGGCCTGGGTGGCGTCGATCTCGCCGAGCGCCGGCAGCACGTCGCCGATGTAGGACAGGAAGCTGTCGTTGGGTCCGACCACCAGCACCCCGGAGCGCGCCAGCTGGTCGCGGTAGGCGTACAGCAGGTAGGCGGCCCGGTGCAGCCCCACAGCGGTCTTGCCGGTCCCGGGCGCCCCCTGGATGCACAGCGAGTCGCTCAGCCGGGCCCGGACGATCCGGTCCTGCTCCGGCTGGATGGTGGCCACGATGTCGCGCATCGGCCCGGTCCGCGGGCGCTCGATCTCCGACTCCAGGATCTCCGACTCCAGCCCGGCGACGCCGCCGACGCCGGTGAGGTCCTCGTCCTCGTACGCGGTCAGCTGGCCGTGCGAGAAGCCGAACCGGCGCCGGGACCGCACGCCCATCGGCTCGCCGGGGCGGGCCTGGTAGAAGGGCAGGGACATCTGGGCCCGCCAGTCGATGACCAACGGTTCACCGCCGATCTCGCCGGTGACGTGGCGACGGCCGATGTAGAGGATCTCGTCCAGCTCACCACCGAGCCGGGTGTCGTACGCCAGGCGGCCGAAGAACAGCGGCACGCCGGGGTCGTCCTCGAGCGCCTTCATCCGACGGTAGAGCACCTGCTTGAGGTGCTGCGTGGAGACGTGGTCACCGCCGATGGCGGTCAGGCCGGCGGTGTGCTCCCGCATCCGCTGCAGGGCCGTCCGGGCCTCGCTCAGGTGCTGCTGCTCGTGGTGCAGGGTGTCGTCGGTCGCGGTGGGTGGTCGTTCGGCGGAGGACTCTGTGGTGGGCATGCGGCGGCCTCCGATGACTCGGTGGTGGGTGAGGAGCCGGGTCACGCTAGCAGAGCCCACGACGGCCGTCGACGGCTTTTCCCGCCGTCGTCCGTGACCGGCCGGGCCGCGGGCACCCGCGGGTCGGTGCTCCGTGCGACCGACGTCCGTACGCTGGCGGTCGTGAGCGACGACAGCGGCCGCAGGTACGTGATCCCGGACGACCCGGCCGATCGGCCGGTGCGGACCCGGCGCGCGGTGCGCGTCATCGTGGTCGGCCCCGACGACCGGGTGCTGCTGTTCGAGGACAGTGATCCGGGCATCCCGGGGGTGACCTGGTGGGTGACCCCGGGCGGCGGCATGGACCCCGGCGAGAGCGAACGTGCGACAGCGGTCCGCGAGATGGCCGAGGAGACCGGCTACCTGCTGGACGAGGCAGAGCTGGTGGGTCCGCTGGCCACCCGCTACGCCGTGCACGGCTACTCCGACCAGGTGCTGGAGCAGCAGGAGAGCTTCTACCTCGCCCGGGTGCCCGCCTTCGAGGTCGACGTCTCCGCCCACACCGAGGAGGAGCAGATCACCCTGCAGGGACACCGCTGGTGGACCCGGGCCGAGATCGAGACCGGCGGCGCCTGGATCTGGCCCGAGCAGCTGGTCGCGCTCTGGGACCGCGCCGCCGACAGCACCCTCGCGCCGCTGGAGCTCGGCCGGCAGGAGGAGTCGACCGTCCCGGTACACACCGACTGACGCACTCCTCCGTACGCTCACGCGCCCGTTGCCCAGGCTGCGCGACGGTCCTGAGGAGTGCGTCAGCGTCGGTGGGAGCTGGTCCCGAGGGTCAGCGGGGACCGCCGCCACCCATGCCGCCGGCGGCCGCCTCGTCGGCGGTGACCGTGGCCACGGACGTGCCCGAGCCGACCTCACCGCCGGAGGACAGCCCGCCGACCGTGTCCCCGGAGGCCGTCCCGCCGGTGACGACGGTGTACTCCTCGCCGGAGGTGATGGCGGCACTGGAGACGACCACGTTCTGCACCTCCTTGCTGGTGGTGTAGGTGGCGATCACCTCCTGGTCGGCGTTCACGATCTGCACCACGGTGCCGGCCGGCACAGCGGCGTCCAGCGTGGCCGAGACCCACCCCTGCTGCGAGTCGGCGCTGGGGGAGACCACCATGCCGGCGCTGCCGGCGGCCACCAGGGTCCCGCCGTCGACGGTGAGGTCACCGTTCACGTCGAGCGCCCCGTTGCCGTTCCCGGCGGGGCCGTCGACCACCACGGTGCCGCCCGTGATGCTCGCCGTGCCGTTGGAGTCGAGGCCGTCCCCGTCGGCGTTCACCACCAGGGTTCCTCCGGTGACGGTCAGCGAGTAGTCGCCGACCTCCTCGCCGCCCCCCATCCCGCCGCCCCCACCGCCGTTGGCGGCGGCGGTGTCGTCGGCGCTGTCGTCGGTCGTGGTGGTGTCGGTGGTGCCGCCCGCGGCGTTGACGCCGTCGTCGCTGGAGGTGACGGTGGTGTCCCCGCCGGCCACCGTGATGTGCGCACCCTCCAGGCCCTCGACGGCGGAGGTGACGGCCACGGTCCCGGCGCTGATCAGCAGCTCGTCCTCGGCGTGCACGCCGTCGTCGGCACTCGCCACGGTGATCTTCGCACCGCTCAGGGCCACCGACCCGTTGCTGTGCAGGGCGTCGTCGCTGGAGTCGATCGTGACGGTGCCGCCCTCCAGGACGGTCAGCACACCGGACTTCAGGCCCTTGGTCGAGTCGTCGGTGGTGGCCTGGGTGTGGCCGCCTCCGGTAGTCGCCGCGACCGTGCCGCCGGTGACGACCAGGTCGGTGGCCGCGTCGACGCCGTCGCCGCTGGTGGTGGTCAGCGTGACCGTGCCGCCCGCGATGTCGACGTAGCCGGCGGTGGCGTCCTCGGTGTTGTCGGCCTTGATCGCGTCGCCACCCGAGGTCACCTCGATGGTCCCGTCGGTGACCACCACGTAGTCCTTGCCCCGGATGCCGTCGTCCGCGGCGCTGACCGTGATCGTGCCGGAGGCGATCACCAGGCCGTCGGTGCTGGCGATGCCGTCGTTGCCGTTGCCCTGCACGGTCAGTGAACCGGTGCCCGTCAGCGTGAGATCGGCGGAGCTGTACAGCGCCGCATTCACCTCGGCGTCCTCGGCGTAGGAGTCGGTGTCGCTGAGGGTGTTCTCGCTGCCGGCCGCCGTGGCGACGGTGACCTCGTCCGCGGCGGTGGCCGCGATGGCGGCCCCGGTGCTGCTGGAGATGTCCACGCCGTCGAGCACGAGGACGACCTTGGCGTCGTCGGCGTCGATGATCACCTGCCCGTCGGTGAGCGAGCCCGACAGGACGTACGTGCCGGCGGCGGTGATGGTCACTGTCGAGCCGTCGACGGTCACGCCGTCGCTGCCGGTGCCGGACGCGCTCGCGCTGTCGCCGCTCAGCGTGATGGTGGTCGCGTCGGTGGTGTCGACGTCGTCGGCGGCGTGGGCCTCCTTGTCCGCCGCCAGGACCTCGGCGGCGCTCTGCGCGGCGGTGACGGTGACCGCGGAGGCGGCGGCGGCGGTGTCGGTGCTGCTGGTGGCGGACGTGCCGCAACCGGCCAGGGCGCCGACCCCGAGCACGGCGAGAGCGGCCAGTCCGGCGATCCGGCGACGGGCGGTGGTGATCATGAGAGGAGTTCCTTCTGGTTCAGGTGTCGGGTCAGGAGGTGGTGCCAGCGGTGCGCCGGCAGATCGGCCCGCAGGGCCGCGAGCCCGGTGCCGAACTTGGAGATCGAGCAGGGTCGGTGCTGGTGCGCCCAGAGCAGGCGGTCCATCTCGGCCGCGGCGCCGGGGGACTTGGTCTCCACCACGGCGTGAGCGTCCAGCCGGACGTCGTCGCCGCTGTCCGGCAGGGCCCAGGCCAGGTCGGTGTCGATGGTCACCCGGCTCCGGCTCTGGGGCAGGAACACGGTGGTCCGGTGGTAGGTGCTGATCAGGGTCGGCCGCAGGTCGTCGGCCGAGGCGGGCGCGGTGGCGCCGGTGGCGCGCAGGACCGCGTACGCCTCCGCCCGGTCCTGCCGGGTGAGCTGCTCGCCGTCCCCGTCGTACGGCACCCGTTGCTTCACCGTCCGTCCCGGGGACCACGGGTCTTCACCTCGAGCAGGTGCACACCGCTGTCCAGGTAGCTCCGGGTCCTGATCTTGAACCGCCGCCGCCGGCGCAGCGCGGTCAGTCGGTAGGCCAGCAGATCGGCGCTGTCGAAGTAGACCGAGCGGTAGCCGAACTGACGGCGACCGTCGATCTGCAGCACCCGGCTGGTGCCGGGGAGGGCCTCGAGCACGCGGTCGAGATCGGCGTACGGCAGCAGGTACTTGCGGTCGACCCGGGTCAGCAGACCGGCCCGCTGGGTCAGCTCGGCCAACCCGATGGGCTCCATGGTGGCGATCATCGGACGACCTCGTGGTCGGCGCCGACGAGCGCGCGGTCGGTCGGGCCCACGTGATCGAGGGCCGGCTCGCGCGGCGTGGGCTCGACCCCCCGGCCGTGGCGGGCGACCCGGTAGCGGACGTCGACCAACGTGGTGTCGTTGACCAGGTCGAGCTTGATCACGGTCAGGTTGACCACCGTGCCGCCCAGCAGCATCTCCAGGTGGGACCGCAGCACGGCCTCGTCGGTGTGGGCGACGTCGACGGCGATGGTCTGCTGCCGGTAGCCGGTGAACAGCCGCGGGTGGTCGACCACCGCCAGCACGGCCACGATCAAGATCATCAGCGTGACCACCAGGATCGACGGGGTGGTGGTGAGACCGGCCAGCAGCCCGAGCGCCAGAGCGGCGAAGTAGTAGGCCACCTCGGTCTGGGAGATCTCGCTCGACCGGAGCCGGATGATCGACAGCACGCCGAACAGACCGAGTCCGAGACCGGCGCCGACGGTGGTCGACCCGAGCACCAGCGACACCGCCAGCACGCCCACGTTGACGCCGAAGAAGGCGACCACCAGGTCACGGCGGTGGTGCCGGGGGAAGTACACGGCGAGGGTCAGCACGGTGATGGCGATCAGGTCGATGCCGATCATGATCATGGAGGTCATACCCGTTCCTTCATCAGTGGTTCACGACCCGTTCATCGTCGCCAGTCGACCTTTGCGGTTGCTGTGAAGAACAGGTGCCTGGCTGATGAGACGCGGACGCCCCGTCTCGTCCTCGTCCGCCCACCCGAACCGGCTCGTCGCGGGCCGGGGAGTGGCGGAGTGCCGGGTGCCGTCGAGCGACGGCACCGCGTCGGCCGACGGGACCAAGGTCCTGCCGCCGCGGACCCGGGGGCTCTGTCCGGACGGGCCCGGAGTGGGCAAGATGGGGGGTGACACCGAGGACCGAAGGAAGGGGTAGCGATGTCCAAGCGCCTGATCGTCGGGATCGACGGCTCGCCGGAGAGCGAGGCCGCCATGGGCTGGGCCCTGGAGGAGGCGACCCGCCGGGGGCTGGAGGTCGAGCTGCTCTACGCCCTGGCGGTGCCTGTCGTCTCCGACGCGTACGGGATGGTGATGACGCGCCCGGACATCGACGAGCTGACCGACTACTCACGCTCGCTGCTGGACGCGGCCCTGTCCTCGGCCCAGGCCCTCGCCCCGCAGCTGGCGATCACGGCGCGACTGGCCAGCGGGCCGCCGGCGGCGGTGCTGATCGAAGCCTCCAAGCACGCCGAGGGTCTGGTGGTCGGGACCCGGGGTCTCGGCGCGATCAGCGGCCGGCTGCTCGGCTCGGTCAGCGTGCGGCTGGCCGGCAAGTCGGTGTGCCCGGTGTTCATCGTCCCGCCGGAGTGGCGGACGCACCCGCTGCCGGACGCCCCGGTGCTGGTCGGGGTGGACGGCTCGGAGCACTCGGACGCGGCGTTGCATCTCGCCCTGGACGAGGCGCGGTGCCGGGGCGTCGGTCTGACCGTGCTGTCCGCCTACCACGTCCCGTGGCTGGCGCGGCCGGTCGAACCCGCCTTGATCGAGGAGTTCGAGCAGTCCGAGCGCTGGCTGGCGGAGAAGACGATCGGGGAGTCGCTGGCCCGGGTGAAGGGGCACAACTACGCCGATGTGCCGATCGAGCAGGTCGCCGCCCGCGGACTCCCCGCCGATGCCCTGGTCGAGGCGAGCCGGAACGCCGTCCTCACCGTGGTGGGCTCCCGTGGTCGACGCTCCTTCAGTCGCGCCGTCCTCGGCTCGGTCAGCCGCAGCCTGATGCAGGACGCCGTCCGTCCGGTCGCCGTGGTGCACAAGGCGACCCGCAAGCACGGCCAGGCCGGCGAGCAACCGCGTCCGAACCCGCCGCAGGACGCCGACGCCTGAGGCGTCTGAGCAGAGCCGTCAGCGCGCAGTGAGGAGCGAGCCGACGACTACACCGCCTCTTCGGCGTCCATGATCGTGTACGCGTAGCCCTGCTCGGCCAGGAAGCGCTGGCGGTGGGCGGCGAAGTCGGCGTCGACGGTGTCGCGGGCCACCACGGCCAGGAAGCGGGCGGTCGTGCCCTCTGCCTTGGGCCGCAGCAGCCGGCCGAGTCGCTGGGCCTCCTCCTGCCGGGAGCCGAAGGCGCCGGAGACCTGGATGGCGACCTGGGCGCTGGGCAGGTCGATGGAGAAGTTGGCCACCTTGCTGACCACCAGCAGGTCGATCTCGCCGGTCCGGAACGCGTCGTAAAGCCGCTCCCGCTGTCGCACCGTGGTCGCCCCGGTGATCAACGGGGCGTCCAGCCGGGCGGCCAGATCCTCCAGCTGGTCGACGTACTGGCCGATCACCAGGATCGGCACGCCCCGGTGCTTGGCGACCAGGTCGACCACCACCTGGGTCTTGGACTCGGCGGTGGAGGCCAGCCGGTACTTCACGTCCGGTTCAGCGACCGCGTACGTCATCCGCTCCGGCTCGCTCAGGGTGACCCGGACCTCGACGCAGTCGGCGGGCGCGATGTAGCCCTGCGCCTCGATGTCCTTCCAGGGGGCGTCGTAGCGCTTCGGGCCGATCAGGGAGAACACGTCGCCCTCCCGGCCGTCCTCACGGACGAGGGTGGCGGTCAGCCCGAGCCGTCGGCGGGCCTGCAGGTCGGCGGTCATCCGGAACACCGGGGCCGGCAGCAGGTGGACCTCGTCGTAGATCACCAGCCCCCAGTCTCGGGCGCTGAACAGCTCGAGGTGCGGGTGCATCCCGCCGCGCTTGGTCGTGATCACCTGGTAGGTGGCGATGGTGACCGGTCGGATCTCTTTCTTGGCCCCCGAGTACTCCCCGATCTCCTCGGCGGTCAGCGTGGTCCGGCGCAGCAGCTCGTCCCGCCACTGCCGGGCCGAGACCGTGTTGGTGACCAAGATCAACGTCGTCGCCTGGGCGTGCGCCATCGAGGCCGCGCCGACGATCGTCTTGCCCGCCCCGCAGGGCAGCACGACCACGCCGGAACCGCCGTGCCAGAAGGAGTCCGCGGCCTGCTTCTGGTACGGCCGGAGGTCCCAGCCGTCGGTGTCCAGGGCGATCTCGTGCGCCTCGCCGTCGACGTACCCGGCCAGGTCCTCCGCCGGCCAGCCCAGCTTCAGCAGCACCTGCTTGAGGTGCCCGCGCTCGGACGGGTGGACCACCACCGTGTCGTCGTCGAGTCGGGCCCCGACCAGGCCCTTGACCTTGGCCGAGCGGAGCACCTCGGTGAGCACGGCGCGGTCGGTGCTGACCAGCACCAGACCCTGGACGGGATGCTTCTCCAGCCGCAGCCGGCCGAAGCGGTCCATCGTGTCGGCCACGTCCACCAGCAGCGAGCTCGGCACCGGGTAGCGGCTGTAGGTGAGCAGGGTGTCGACCACCTGCTCGGCGTCGTGCCCGGCGGCGCGGGCGTTCCACAACCCCAGCGGGGTCAGGCGGTAGGTGTGGATGTGCTCGGGGGCGCGTTCCAGCTCGGCGAACGGCGCGATGGCCATCCGGCACGCGTCGGCGTCGGGGTGGTCGATCTCGAGCAGCAGGGTCTTGTCGGACTGGACCACCAGGGGTCCAGACGGGGCAGTCATGGGGAGTCTTCCTGGTCGAGGTCGCTCGGCCGGCCGGAGCCGGTCGGGGCGGGTGGGGCGAGGGCAGGCGCGCGGGTGGGCTCACTGGCGGTCGTGCTCGGGCCGGGGGAGGGAGCGTGGGTGGTGGCGGAGGGGTCGGGAGCGGCCGCGGTCGGGCTGGGCCGGACGACCAGCAACGTCGGGCTGGCGGGGCCCTGGTTGCCGACCGCGTCCAGCGCCTGCACCTGGACCACGTGGGTGCCGGAGTCGTTGAACCAGGCCAGACTGGCGCGCCGCTGCTGGGTGTCCAGCACCAGGAACCCGTTCAGCCAGACGTGGTAGCTGACCACACCCACGTCGTCGGCCGGCTCGGGCCAGGTGATCGTGAGTCGCTCGGGATCCAGCCGGGTCACGCTGAGCCGACCGACCGCGCCGGGCGGGGTGTGGTCCCGGCCGGGGACGCCGGCGGTGGCCGCCGACCGCCGGGTCGTCGTGGTCGTCGTCCGGCGGTCGGTGCCGGCGGTGGTGGCGCCGGCGGTGGCCGACACGGGGTCGGT
>JBMDXL010000667.1:0-5066 GCA_048594465.1 Microlunatus sp.
GGAGTGGGAGACCGATCACGAGTACCTGCTCGACCTGGTCGCCGACGCGGCCGACCCGGACCTGGCGCTGACCGGTCTGGACCGGCTCTGCGACGCCGTGCCCGGGCTGCTGGGTCGGCTGGCCGGATCGCGGCGGCTGGCCACCCACCTCGTCGGTGTGCTGGGCAACAGCGAGTCCCTCGGCCGCCATCTGCTGGCCCACCCCGAGCACCTGGACTGGCTGGACGCGGACGTCGCCCCGCTGACCGCCGAGGCCGTCCGGGCCGAGCTGCTCCGGGCCGTGGGAGCCGATCCGGACGCTCCTCAGCCGGTGGCCACCGACCCGGTCGGGGACGGGCTGCGGCTGGCCTACCGCGGTCACCTGCTGCGGATCGCCGCCTGGGACGTGTGCGACCCGGAGCCGATCGAGGTGATGCCGCTGGTCGCCTCGGCGCTGTCGGACCTGGCCGACGCGACTCTGGAGGCGGCCCTGGCCATGGGCCGGGCCAAGGTCGGCCCGAACGGGCTCAAGACCCGGCTGGCGGTCGTCGGCCTGGGCAAGTGCGGGGCCCAGGAGCTCAACTACGTCAGCGACGTGGACGTGCTGTTCGTGGCCGAGCCGGTGCTGGGTGACGACGGCGAACCGCTGATCACCAGCGAGCAGGCGGTCAGCGTGGCCACCCGGATGGCGGCCGAGCTCACCCGGGTCTGCTCGGCGTTCACCGCGGCCGGCACGATCTGGGAGGTCGACTCGGCGCTGCGGCCGGAGGGCAAGGCGGGTCAGCTGGTCCGGACCCTGTCCAGCCACCGCACCTACTACGAGCGGTGGGCCAAGACCTGGGAGTTCCAGGCCATGCTCAAGTCCCGGCCCAGCGCCGGCGACCTGGCCCTGGCCCAGGACTTCGTGGACATGGTGGCGCCGATGGTCTGGCGGGCCGCGGAGCGGGAGAACTTCGTCTCCGACACCCAGGCCATGCGGAAGCGGGTGGTCGCGCACATCCCCGCCCGGGACGCCGGCCGCGAGATCAAGCTGGGGGCCGGAGGTCTGCGGGACGTCGAGTTCTCCGTCCAACTGCTGCAGCTGGTGCACGGCCGGGTGGACGAGCGGCTGCGGGACCGGGCCACCCTGGACGCCCTCAAGGCCCTGATCGACAACGGCTACGTGGGGCGCGACGACGGCAAGGGCTTCGGCCTGGCGTACCAGTTCCTGCGCACGTTGGAGCACCGCATCCAGCTGTTCCACCTGCGCCGGACCCACGTGCTGCCGGAGAACGAGAGCGATCTGCGCCGGCTCGGCCGCTCGCTGGGGTACGCCCGCCCCGCAGAGCAGGTCATCTCGATCTGGAAGCACTCCGGGCAACGCGTGCGCCGGCTGCACGAGCGCCTGTTCTACTCCCCGCTGCTGGATGCCGTCGCCCGGATCCCGTCCAAGGACCTGCGGCTGACCGAGTCGTCGGCGGAGGACCGGCTCAAGGCGCTCGGCTACGCCGACCCCAAGGCGGCGCTGCGGCACATCGCGGCCCTGAGTCAGGGCGTCACCCGCCAGGCGGAGATCCAGCGCCAGCTGCTGCCGGCCATGCTCGGCTGGTTCGCGACCGCCCCCAACCCCGACCACGGGCTGCTGGCCTTCCGGCAGGTCTCGGACACCCTCGGCAGCACCCCCTGGTATCTCCGGGCCCTGCGCGACGAGGGGATGATGGCCGAGCGGCTGGCCCGGATCCTGGCCTCCAGCCGGTATGCCGTGGCGCTGCTGCAGCGGGCGCCCCAGACGATGCAGATGCTGGCCGACGACGCCGAGCTGGTGCCGCGCTCCCAGGCGGAGCTGTGCGCGGAGATGCGGGCGGCGGCCGGGAGGCACACCGACCCGGTGCACGCCGTGGAGTCGGTCCGCGGCATCCGCCGCCGCGAGCTGTTCCGGATCGCGGCCGGTGACCTGCTGGGGATGAGCGACGTCCTCGTGGTCGGGGACGCGCTGTCGGAGCTGGCCTCGGCCACCATCGACACCACGCTGGAGATCGCCCGGCGCACCTCGGAGGCGGCGGAGGTGCCGGAGATCGCGGTGATCGGGATGGGTCGGTGGGGTGGCCGGGAGCTCTCGTACGCCTCTGACGCCGACGCCATGTTCGTGATGGAGGACAGCGAACCGGGCGCCCCGGACCGGACCAAGATCGCCGGGGCGGCCATCTCCGAGCTCCGCCGGCTGCTGACCCGGCCCAGTGCGGACCCGCCCCTCAGCCTCGACGCCGATCTGCGGCCCGAGGGCAAGGGCGGCGCCCTGATCCGTACGTTGTCGGCCTACCGCAACTACTACAGCCGCTGGTCCTCGACCTGGGAGATGCAGGCCCTGGTCCGCGCGGACGCGCTGGCCGGCAACCGCGAGCTCGGGGCCGCGCTGATGGACCTGATCGACGCCAAGCGGTGGCCCGAGGGTGGGCTGACCCCGGCGCAGCTGCACGAGATCCGGCGACTCAAGGCCCGGGTGGAGGCCGAGCGGCTGCCGCGGGGGGCGAACCCGGCCAAGCACACCAAGCTGGGTCCCGGCGGTCTGGCCGACATCGAGTGGACCGTGCAGATGCTGCAGCTCGAACACGCCCACGCGGTGCCGGAGCTGCGCACCTCCCGCACCGTGGAGGCGCTGCGCGCGGCCCGGCGGGCCGGTCTGATCGACCCGCAGGACGCCGGGCACCTGGAGGCGGCCTGGCTGTTGGCCAGCAAGATCAGGAACCAGATCATGCTGGTCCGCGGACGCGGTTCGGACTCGCTGCCCAGTGACAACCGGGAGCTGGCCGCGCTGGCCGAGCTGATGGGCTACGGGCCGGGGGAGTCCTCGCACCTGCTGGCCGACTACCGCCGGGTCACCCGCCGGGCGCACGCCGTCGTCGAGCGGGTGTTCTGGGGGCTGCAGGAGGGCGACCAGCGCCCGCACTGAACGCGGCCGCGGCCACGGCCCTGAGCGCGGCCGCCGGACTCAGCGCAGACCGTCGGCGGTGACGCGCACGGACGCCTGCGGTCCACCGGCGGGGCAGTCCGCGCCGTTGGGACGGGTGGGCTCGGCCGCGACGGTGACCTCGGTCAGGGCGGTCCGGCCGCGCGGTGTGGTCAGGGTCCCGCGGACCCGGACCGGGCCGGCGGTCAGCTGCGGCAGGTCCACGAAGCCGACCAGGGTGCCGTCCGGCGACGAGGACGCCGAGCAGCTGCCGTCCGGTTCCTCCGACGAGCACGTCTCCCCGACGGTGACCGCGCCGGGCCGCAGGTCGACCTGTCGTCCCCCGCAGGTGTCCTGGCACAGCCGCAGCTCCAGCCGGGCTCCGGCCGCCGCGACATCGCGCTCCACCGTCACCGACACCCCGGCCGGGGAGCCGATCTCGGTGCAGGCGCGTGGCTCCGGGGTGGCACTGCAGCCGACGCAGAGCACGGCGACCCACGCCACCGCCCAGCCCGCTCTCCCACGTCGTCGCCGCACACGCCCATGGTCACGCCGTACGGCCGACCTGTCAGCCCCCACGGCGGTCCGAGCCACCACTGCTGCTGACAGGTCAGTGGGAGCGGGCGTACGCGCGCTGAGCCGCGGCGTAGGCCCGCAGGGTGGAGGCCGCGGTGTTGGACCAGCTGAAGGTGGCGGCGTGCACGGCCGCCCCCGCCCCGAGCCACTGGGACGCCTCCGGGTCGTCCAGCACCGAGCCGAGGGCGCGGGCCCACTCGTCCGGGTCGTGACCGGGCACCAGCAGACCGGTGACGCCGTCGTCCACCGCGTGCCGCAGACCGCCCACGTCGGTGGCCACCACCGGTCGGCCGCAGGCCTGGGCCTCGAGCGCGACCAGGCCGAAGGACTCGTTGTGGGACGGCACACCCACCACGTCGGAGACGCAGTACCAGCGGAACAGCTCGGCCCGCGGCGAGTGCGGCCGGAACTCCACCACGTCGGCGATCCCGAGCTCGGTGGCCAACCGGGGCAGACCGGCCGCCCAGGCGGCCTCCGGGCCGCTGGGGCTGCCGATGATGATCAGCTTCAGACGCCGCCGGCGCTCCGGTCGCTGCTGCACTAGCCGCGCCGCCGCCCGGATCAGCACGTCGGGAGCCTTGAGCGGCTGGATCCGGCCGACGAAGAGGATCACCTCGGCGTCCTGGTCCACGCCGAGCTGGGCCCGGCTCCTGGGCTGGTCACAGGGGTGGAAGGTGTGCAGGTCGACCCCGGGGGGGACCACGGCGATCTGCTCGTCGCGGGCGCCGTAGTGGCGCCGCAGCTCGGCGGCCTCGTCGGTGGTGTTGGCGGTCAGGATGTCGGCGTCGGCCACGATCTGGGCCTCGCCGCTCTCCCGGATGTCGGGTTCGGCGGCGTGCCCGTCACCCCGCAGCTCGTTCTTCACCCGGGCCATGGTGTGCATGGTGTGGACCATCGGGATCCGGTGCCGGGCCCGCACCGTCCGCGCGACCATCCCGGACAACCAGTAGTGGGAGTGCAGCACCTGGTGGTCGGCGACGTGCGGCTCCAGGGCCGCGGCGAACGTGTCCAGCAGCCCCGGCAGCTCCTCCTTGGCGACGTCGGCCACCGGTCCGGCGGCGACCTGGACGACCCGGACGTACTCGTTGACCTGGACGACCTCGGGCACCTCCGGGTCGGCCCGCCGGGTGAACACGTCGACCCCGAGACCGCGCTCGCCGAGCCGCCGGGCCAGCTCGGCCACGTACACGTTCAGGCCACCGGCGTCACCCACGCCCGGTGTGGCCAGGGGCGAGGTGTGCAGGCTGATCATGGCGATCCGCCGGGGGTAGGGCGCCGGGCCCACCCGGCGCGGGAAGGGCGACGGGTCGGTGGGTCGCGGAGGGGGAGGGGTCGACCGCACACCCTCAGGCTAGTGCGTGGCGATCGGGAGGACGCCGCCCGCCGACGAGCACCCGCAGCGGAGGCCGCAGCGACCGGGCGGGGCCGGGTCCGGCGGTGGTGTCCCTCCCGGACACTAGGGTGGCCGGGTGCCGACCGAGCTGACCGTCGAGGTGCTGAGCGCGCCGGTGGTCAACCACGCGATGGCGCACAACGGACTCCCGTTCCTGCACCGTCTGGTGGTCGCCGCCGGCGACCTCGCGGG
>JBMDXL010000668.1:0-4352 GCA_048594465.1 Microlunatus sp.
GGTCCGGTCCGATCGCGGCGGTGCGCTGGTGCTGCGCGCGCGACGACTACCCGCCGCCCGAGCGCTGCGGACCTGGGCGGGACGGCACCGCCGGGCGGTGGCGACCCGCCTGCGGACACCACGTACGAGAAACCAACCACCATCCTCGAGAGGTGAGCAGTGATGCAGGTCTGCGTCGTAGCACTGGGCAAGATCGGACTCCCCCTGGCGGTGCAGTTCGCCCGCAAGGGTCATCGCGTGATCGGCTGCGACGTCGACGCCCGCACCGTCGCGTCGGTCAACGCCGGTGTGGCGCCGTTCCCCAACGAGGCGGGGCTGGACGAGGCGCTCGCCGAGGTGGTCGCGTCCGGCCTGCTCAGCGCCACCGTCGACACGACGAGCGCCGTCGCGCAGGCGGAGGCGGTGGTGGTGGTGGTCCCGCTGTTCGTCGACGCCGACGCCGTCCCCGACTTCGGCTGGATGGACGCGGCCACCAAGGCCATCGGGGCCGGTCTCACCCCGGGGACCCTGGTCAGCTACGAGACGACCCTGCCGGTGGGAACGACCCGGACCCGGTGGGCCCCGATGCTGGAAGAGGCGTCCGGTCTCACGGCCGGCACCGACTTCCACCTGGCCTTCAGCCCGGAGCGGGTGCTCACCGGGCGGGTGTTCGCGGACCTGCGCAAGTACCCGAAGCTGGTCGGGGGCATCGACGAGACCTCGGGTGCCCACGCCGAGGAGTTCTACCGGGCGGTGCTGGACTTCGACGACCGTGACGACCTGCCGCAGCCGAACGGCGTCTGGAACCTCGGCTCGGCCGAGGCCGCGGAGATGGCCAAGCTCGCCGAGACGACCTACCGCGACGTCAACATCGGGCTGGCCAACCAGTTCGCCCGGTTCGCCGACACCATCGGCGTCGACGTCCTCAAGGTCATCGAAGCCTGCAACTCCCAGCCCTACAGCCACATCCACCGTCCCGGCATCGCCGTCGGCGGGCACTGCATCCCGATCTACCCCCAGATCTACCTCTGGAACGACCCCGAGGCCACCGTGGTGCGGGCGGCACGCACGGCGAACGGGGGGATGCCCGCCTACGCCGTCGACCTGCTGGCCGCCGCGCACGGCGACCTCTCCGGGGTGCGGGTGCTGGTGCTGGGCGCCGCCTACCGCGGAGGGGTCAAGGAGACCGCGTTCTCCGGCGTCTTCCCCACCGTCGAGGAGCTGCTGCTCCGCGGAGCGACGGTGGCCGTCTCCGATCCGCTCTACAGCACCGAGGAGCTGGAGGCTCTCGGCCTGCCCGGGTGGGACGGCGAGCCGGTCGAGGCCGCGGTGATCCAGTCCGACCACGCCGAGTACCGCACGCTGACGCCCGCCGACCTGCCGGGCGTCCGGACGCTGGTCGACGGCCGGCGGGTCACCGACCCGGCTGCCTGGACCGGTGTCCGCCGGGTCGTGATCGGGGGCTGACCGGGGTCGCCCGCCGAGCCGCCTCGCCAGGGGTGGCTCAGTCCCCGGCCACCAGCTCCAGCCCACCCTCGGCCCGGGGGCGGTAGCGCTCGCCCGTCTGCGGGCAGGTCCAGCCCTCGCCGTCCTCGACCAGGCGTACGCCGGCCCGGCCGACCCAGCCGATCTGCCGTGCCGGCACCCCGACGACCAGGGCGTGGTCGGGCACGTCCCTGGTCACCACCGCACCGGCGGCCACCATGGCCCACCGACCGATCAGCACGGGCGCCACGCAGACCGACCGCGCGCCCAGCGACGCACCGGTCTGCACCGTCACGCCGACGGCTTCCCAGTCGTGTCCGGACTTCCGGCGCCCGGAGGGGTCCACGCTGCGAGGGTTCAGGTCGTTCGTCAGCACCACCGCCGGGCCGACGAACACGCCGTCGCCGAGCGTCGCCGGTTCGTACACGAGGGCGTAGTTCTGCAGCTTGACGTTGTCGCCGATCCGGACGCCGGTGCCGACGTAGGCGCCCCGACCGATGATGCAGCCCTCCCCCAGCACGGCCTCCTCGCGGACCTGGGCGAGCTCCCACACGGTGGTGCCCTCGCCGAGGGTCGCGGTGTCGGCCACCTGCGCGGTGGGCTTGATGACTGCTGGCACGGGACGTCTCGCTCTCGGTCGGGTTGCTCTGTCGGTCGGGTTGCTCTGGGGCGTTCGGGTTGGTCGGTCAGCCGGGGCTCGACGCCACCACATCGGCGAAGAACGCGTCCACGACCCGGGCGGCCGCGGACCCGTCGTTCAGGCCATTGAACCGTGCGTTGGCCGCGGTCCGCTCCGCGGCGAACGCGGCCGAGACCCGATCGAGGTCGCGCAGCGCGTCGACGACCTCGTCGGTGGACCGCAGGAGGGGTCCCGGCGCGGTGGGTCCGAAGTCGAACAAGGCCGTCCGCTGAGCGAGGTAGGTCTCGAGATCCGGCACGAAGAACAGCAGAGGTTTGCCGGTGAGCAGCCAGTCGAAGCGAAGCGAGGAGTAGTCCAGGACGGCCACGTCGGCGGCCAGGATGAGGTCGTTGATCTCGGGGTAGCGGGTGACGTCGAGGATCTCGGCGCGGCCGGCCGGCCCGGCCCCGCTGGTGTGCCGGGTGCGGGTGTGGCCGCGGAGCAGGAGGGTGTGGTCCGCACCGAGCGCGTCGGCCAGGCGGTCGACGTCCAGCTCGTCGAACAGCTTCGCCGTCCGGGCGGTGATGGCGTCGGACTCCCGCCACGTCGGGGCGTAGAGCACGACCCGTCGACCGGCGGGGACCCCGAGGCGGGTCAGCACCCGGTCGCGGACTCCGGGGTCGGGCCGCACCAGCGCGTCGTCGCGCGGGTAGCCGGCGACCAGGATCTCGCCCTCGTAGCGGTAGCACTCCCGGTACAGGTCCACGCAGAAGGGCGCCGGCACCAGGATCGAGGTCCAGGCCCGGTTGCGTCGGTCGCACTCCTCCGTGATGGCCCGCTCGCTGAAGCCCTTGCTGCGCCAGAACGGGATGCCCATCGACTTGAACGGGTAGCCGTGGAACGTCTGCAGGAAGCGCTGGTGCGAGCGACGTCGCAGGAAGCGGTCGAAGTCGATGTTGCTGCACAGGTAGTGCGATCGACCCAGCGCCTCGTACCAGGCCCGACTCCCGACCAGGACCCCGCGTGCGCCGTCCGGCAGCTCGACGGACCGGTCGGCGACCCCCCAGACCAGGTCGAGCGGGGCGCCCCGTCGACGCAGCTCGTCGTGCAGCGCCAGCTGGCTGTCGGTGACCGACTCGCCCCGGTAGCACTGGAACAGGACCTGGTCGGCCGGGGCGAACGAGGTGTCCGCGTACCAGCGCTGCAGCCGGTGCTGGTCCACCCGGGCCCGTTCCCCCGGCTCGAGCGGGGATCTCAGCGTGACCTGCAGCCTGGTCGACCGGGCGGCCCGGTGGACGGTCAGCCCGTGCTGGGATCCGACCGTCTCGGCCGGCAACCGCTCGAGCAGGTCCGCCGCGGCGGTCACCACGGTGTCTCCCCCGCCGCCGTGCACGGTCAGCTCGTAGCGACCGCTGGGGAGCGGGCGGACGGCACCCTGCGGCCAGACCGGCGCGCGGAGGACGAAGGTCAGCCGCCACCGGCTCGGACCCAGCGGGTCGACCGTGAGGGCCGGCACGGTCGAGATGGCCGAGGCGAGCGTGGTGCTCGCCAGGTCGACAGCGGTCAGCTGCTCGGTGCTCACCGTGACCCGGAGCTCCTCGCCGTCCAGCTGCACGGAGTCGGCCTGGCACCGGGGACGCGGGCCGAGCACCTGGACGTTGCCCCGGGGCGAGCGGTGCCACCCGGGTCCGCGGTCGTCCGCCCGGACCAGCGGGGGGGTCGTCCGGTCCTCGGGCCAGCCGACCCGCTGACCACGACCCCGCTCGCCGACCAGCCGGAGACCGCGGGTGCCGGCCGCGGCGGGTCCGGGCGGGAACCGGAACGCGTACGTGTCCTCTCCGGCGGAGGTCAGCGGCGTCCGGTCCGTGGCCCGGGCGTTGGCCAGCTCCACCGCGGTCGGCGGGGTGTTCATCGGCGCGAGGCAGCGGAGCACCCCGCTCAGCGCACCGTCGGGCCCGGCGACGAGGGTCACCGCGCGGACGTGGTCGGACCGCACCTGGAGGTGGAAGCCCTCGTCGTCGTCGAACAGGCAGAGCACCCGGCGTGGGTCGGTGGCGTCGAGCACCGGAGACGACGGCAGCCGGTCGGCGGTGCCGAACCTGGTCAGGGTGCTGGCGAACCCCTCGCGGACCACGCCGTCGGCGGCTAGCCGGACCCGGAGGCGCCACCGCCGACCCTCGTGCCCGGCCGGCGGCGGGTCCGGCGGCAGCAGGGCGGACCGCGGGACGACGGCGCGGAACCCAGCGTGGTCGTAGCGGTGCCACGGGTC
>JBMDXL010000669.1:0-5774 GCA_048594465.1 Microlunatus sp.
TCACGTCGCTGAGCCGGGCACCGGGCGCCGGGCGGGCGCTGGTGCTGGGCCTGGCCACGGCGCTGTGGTCGGCCTCGGGGTACGTGACGTCGTTCGGCCGGGCGCTCAACCGGGTCTACGAGATCGGCGAGGGCCGACCGGTCTGGAAGCTGCGCCCGGTGATGCTGCTGCTCACGCTGGTCACCGTGGTGCTGGCGGCGCTGGTGCTGCTGGCCCTCACCCTCACCGGCCCGGCCGCCGACGCGGTGGGCAGCGCCATCGGGCTCGGGTCCACGGCGGTGCTCGTGTGGGACGTCGTGAAGTGGCCCGTGGTGCTCGCGGTGGTACGAGAGCGCCACGGGCCGGTCCGGTGCCCGCCTGGTGAACAGCCGCTCGGCCGACGGCGTCGGTGCCCCGGGCGTAGCGTGACCGCCATGACCTCCACACCTCTGGACCTGGGCCGGCCCGTCGCCGGCGACGTCGTCGAGCTGATCCTGGACGACCACCGACGCTTCGAGACCCTGCTGCGGCAGCTGCGGGACAGCAGCAGCGACCGGGACGCGGTCCGGCACGCGTTCGCCGCGCTCCACGTGGCCCATGCGGAGGCCGAGGAGAAGTGCGTCTACCCGACCCTGCGGACGAAGCGGGCCATCGACGCCCACGAGCAGGAGCACGGCGAGGAGGAGCACGCCGAGGGCAACCAGGCCCTGCTGGCCGTGCTCGAGCTCAAGGGAACCGACACCCAGGCCTTCGACGACGCGGTGGAGGAGCTCGCCGGCAAGGTGAACCACCACCTGACCGAGGAAGAGCTGACCATCCTGAACCCGGCCCGCGCGGAGGTCTCCGAGCGGGTCCGGGCCGAGCTGGGGCTGGCCTTCGTGACCGAGCGCGCGGCTCAGCTGGACGCCGACTGCGGCCGGCTGGAGAACGTCCGGGCCATCGTGGGCCGGGCCGCGCGGGACGGCGTCCTGCCGTCCGAGGAGGACGGGGACGACTGACCGGTCCCTGACCGCTTCACCTGTCAGGAGCCTGTGCACCGGCTGCGACCCGGCTGAGAACTCACCCAATCCGGGTGGTCGTCGGCTCCGAATCGGTTCTCGGAGCAAGGTCGTAGGCCGGGTCGTCGACCCAGTCGCCAGCCGAGGAGTTGCCGATGTCGGGGTCCAGCACACGAGCACGCGTCCACGAGGCCGCCCAGCCGTCCGTCGTCAGCCCGGTCCCGCGGGCCACCTGGGACGCGGTCCTCGCGAGCGATCCCGGAGCCACCGCCCTGCAGACGCCCGAGTACTTCGCGGGGGTGCTCGCCGGCACGGGCGGTCGGGACGCCAGCCGGCTCTACGTGCTGGCCGACGGTCGACGCCTGGTGCTGCCCCTGGTGCGGCAGCGTTCCGTGCCCGGCCTCGCGCGCCTGGCCGACTACCCGGGTGGCTTCGGCCACGGCAGTCTGCTCGCCACCGGCGGACTGCGCGACAGCGACGTCCGTACGGTGGTGCGTGACCTCCGCGGGCAGGCGCTGAGCGTCCGGCTCGGAGGGGGCCACCACACCGCCGAGCAGTGGGGTGCGGGGGTCGGCGACGGCGTGACCGCAGAGCCGCGGCGGGTCGACGTCATCGACCTCACCCCGGGCTGGGACGAGGTGTTCGGGCACGGCTTCAGCCGCAGCGCCCGCTACAACGTCCGCAAGGCGGAGCGAGCCGGCGTCGAGGTGGAGCGGGACACCACCGGTCGGCTGATCGGGGTCTTCTACGACCTGTACCTCAGCTGGGTGGAGCGTTCGCTCGCCCGCTCGAGCCTGCCCGCGCCGGTGGCGCGCTGGTCCGCCCTCAAGCAGGAGCCCCGGCGCAAGTTCGAGGCCGTGGCGGCCGAGCTGGGGGAGAAGTGCCGGGTGTTCGTGGCCTGGCACCAGGGTCGCCCGGTCGCCAGCTGCATCACCCTGGTCCACGGCCGGCACGCGATCGGCTGGCGCAGCTACAGCATCAAGGACCTCTCCGGGCCGGTCTGTGCGAACAACCTGGTGCAGGCGCGGGCACTGGCCGACGCGGCCGCCTCCGGCTGCCACGTCTTCGACCTCGGCCAGTCGGGGGAGACGGCCAGCCTGCTCAGCTACAAGCGCTCGCTGGGCGCTTCGGCCCGGCCGGTGGTCGACCTGCGGATCGAGCGACCCGGTGTCGCGCGGGCCCGGCAGGTCGAGTCGGCCACCCAGCAGTGGGCGGTCCGTCTCCTCTCCCGGTCCACCCCGGGTGGGCCCGCCGCGTCGGTCCCGGACCGCGCCGAGCAGCGGACCCCAGTCGGAGCCGGAGCCGGAGTCGGGGCCGGCCGATGAAGATCACCTGCGTGGGCGGTGGACCCGCCGGTCTGATGGTCGCCATCCTGGCCCGCCGGGCGGGTCACGACGTGACCGTGCTGGAGCAGCGACCGCCGGCCGAGAGCTTCGGCTGGGGTGTCGTGTTCTGGGAGGGGCTGCTGGAGGCGCTGGACCGGCACGACCCGCAGACGGCGCGGGCGATCCGGGCCGAGGCCTACCGGTGGGACGACCAGGTCGTCACCATGCCCGGTGTGGAGGACGTCCGACTGCCGTCGTACGGCTACAGCATGGGTCGCCGCCGGATGCTCGAGCTGCTCGGCACGCTGGCCGACCAGGCCGGCGTACGGCTGGTGCGGGAGAGCTTCACCGGTGACCCCGACCGGCTGGAGGCCGATCTGGTGGTCGCCGGAGACGGGGTGAACAGCGGACTGCGGGCCCGGGGCGACTTCGGCACCCGGCTGGTCCGCCGCCGCAACATGTTCCTGTGGCTCGGCACCGACAAGGAGTTCACCTCCTTCACCTTCCCGTTCGTGTCGACCCCGGCCGGCTGGGTGTGGGGCCACGCGTACGGCTACGCGGCGGGCGCGAGCACGTTCGTGGTGGAGACGACCCCGGAGACCTGGTCGGGTCTCGGATTCGCCGGTCTGGGTCCGGCGGCGACGCTCAGCTCGTTGGAGGAGCTGTTCGCCGACTCCCTCGACGGACACCGGCTGCAGCTGCGGGCGAGCGCCTTCCAGGGTCACCCGTGGACCGAGTTCGTCGAGGTGCACAACCAGCGCTGGACCCAGGGCAACGTCGCCCTGATCGGCGACGCCGCGCACACCACCCACTTCACCATCGGCTCGGGCACCCGGCTGGCCATGGAGGACGCGATGGCCCTCGCCGACGCGCTGGCCGAGCAGCCTGATCTGACGAGCGCGCTGGCGGCGTACGACCGGACCCGGCGCGAGCACCTGGACGGGGTGCAGCGGGTGGCCCGGCGCAGTGCCCGCTGGTTCGAGCGGGTGCCCCGCTACATCTCCCGACCGGCACCCGAGTTCGCCACCTTGATGGAGAACCGGCGGTCACCGGTGATGGCTCACCTGCCGGTCGGCGCCTACCTGCGGTTGACCGGCACGGCCGCCAGCCTGCCCATGATCGAGGCTCCCCTCCGGCGGTTGCTGGCCAGGCTCTGACGGAGGCCGGGAGGACCCGGACGCGGCCTCCGACCGGGGGCGCTCACCCAGGGCCTCCGTCGGTGAGGGGGTCGGCCAGGAGCGCCCGGTAGCCGTGGACCAGCGCCGAGTACGAGGTGGGCGGGGTGAGAACCCGTGCCGTCCCTCCGCCCGGTCTGGGCACCGGACCTCCCCAGCCGGCCACGGTGAACGGCCGCAGGGCCTGGCCGTGGACCAGGTGCGGATCGGTCCCGGCCACGAGCACGACGGCGCCGTCCGGCAGGTCGGCGTACGGCTGCGGCCAGACCGACCGTTCCGCGGCCCGGTCCACACGCCCGGCCGCTCGACCGCTGCTGGCCCGGGTCCCCGGCGCAGTCCGGCCGAACCGCTCGGCGTCGAGACGCGCGTCCAGGTCGTCGGCACTGGGCGGCAGGGGAGCGGCGGCAGCGGCACCGACCGCCTCCCGGTACTGCCGATAGGCCTCGGGCCGGCAGCGCGCGCACGGGCGATGACCGGCGGCCAGGGCGACGGCCTCGTCCAGGAAGAACAGCGGAGTCCACCGGCGTGGGGCAGCCAGCGGCGAGCGGTGGTCGCGGTAGCGCAGCGTGCAGCTGATCCAGCGGGTCCCGACGTGGTGGCGGACGACCCGCTCGTGGTCGTCGACGAGGCAGCCGCGGTTGCCCGTCAGCAGGCCCCGGTCGGGAACCGACAGCAGGTCGCCCCACGGGTCCACCCGGTTACGGCGCGGCATCAGCGGTCCGGCTCCGGGAGGGGGCCTGCGACCCGGGTCCGACGGTGTGCCCGACGACGCCGGACCGCAGGCCGATGCGGCCTCCAGGCTCGGCGGCCTAGCGTCGTCGACGTGAGTGAGCCCACCCAGAACATGATCCTCGCCCCCCGTCCGCCGCTCGTCCGGGCCACCGGCCGACGAGTGGGCGACGTCGAACGAGCGGCCTGCTGCGACGACCTGGCCGAGCACTTCGCCGCCGGCCGCCTGCGGGAGGACGAGCTGGAGCTCCGGCTCGACGGGGCCGTGCGGGCGGTCACCGACGTCGACCTGCGCCGCCTGGTCGCGGATCTCCCGCCGGCCGCCGGCCGCTCGCCGGTCCCGGCCCCGGCGCACGCATCCGGGACCGGGAGCGCGAGCTGGTCCGCGATCACCGCGCTGGCCCTGATCGTCTTCGTCGTCTCCGGACTCGTCGCCGGGGGGATGCTGCTGGTGCTCGGCGCGGTGAACCCGCTGCTGTTCCTGGGCGCCTGCCTCGGCGGCGGGGCGGCGCTCGTCTGCGGCGTCACCGGGAGTCATCTGCTGCAGCAGGTGCGGTCGCGGCTGGGAAGCTCAGGGTGAATTCGGGGTCGCGTCACAGCCGCGTACGACGACGTCGCCGCTAGCGTGGACAGCCCGTCCGACTCGCGTGTGGAGCGATCATGACCTTGTTGATTCTTCTCTTGCTCATCGTCGGTGGCGTCGTGGCCTACCGCTATCGGGTGCCGCTGATCGCCAAGATCACCGGTCAGAAGGAGACCCGGATCCGTCGCGCCCTCGATCGCCCTAAGCGCAGCTGACTGGTGGGGGCGTCCGACCCCGCGGTACTCGACCTGCGGCTCGTGACGTTCTCAGAGCCGCAGCCGGAACCCCCACAGTGCCACTCCCGGCGCGGGCGAGTGATCCAGCTCCTCATCCCTGACGAAGCCGTTGCGTCGGTAGAGGCGGTGCGCGGCCGTCATCGTCGGCAGTGACGAGAGCAGCACCTCCCTCATCCCCGCGTCCCGGGCCCGCTGCAGGCAGGCGGCCACCAGAGCCTGACCGACGCCCCGGCCGCGCCCGGCCGGTGCCACCGACAGCATCCGGAACTCCCCCTGGTCCTCGGCACCGGCCCGCTCCCGCCAAGGCGAGCCGGGCGGACACCAGGTCACGGTGCCGAGGACGACACCGGTCGTCGAACGCTCCACGGCCACCAGCACGTCGGCCTGGCGGGCCCGGGCCGCGGTGTCGGCCAGGTGCGCCTGGTAGGTCGTGTCCACGGCCCCGTCGGCCCGGGTCAGGAGATCGTCGGCCAGGTAACCGGCCGCAGTAACCTCACCCGCAGCGGTCATCTCGTCCGCGCGGACCGGGCGCACCTCGATCATCAGCGGCTCCATGTGCCTGCATCCTGCCCCATCGGGCGCGACACCCGCACGTCGCAGTTCCGCCGCAACGGGGACGTTCCCGGCACCCGGGAAGGGGCCGGCGGAGACCGGCTGGCGAGAGTAGTCCGACAGCGGGCGGGTTGGGGGCGGACCCGGGCGCCGTGGCCGACACTGTCCGACCATGGGCGGGTTTCGTGCGGTGCGAG
>JBMDXL010000067.1:0-1566 GCA_048594465.1 Microlunatus sp.
GTGGCGGGACAGGCTGAATGCCGCGACCATGCTCGGTCAGGGCAAGACGGTGCAGCAGGCCGAGATCGACGCGGCCTGCGAGCTGATCGACTTCCTGCGGTTCAACGTCGCCTTCGCCCGGCAGATCCTGGCCGACCAGCCCATCTCCTCGCCCGGGGTGTGGAACCGCACGGACTACCGGCCGCTGGACGGGTTCGTCTACGCGATCACGCCGTTCAACTTCACGGCCATCGGCGGCAACCTGGCCACCGCCCCGGCCCTGATGGGCAACACGGTGCTGTGGAAGCCGAGTCCCACCCAGCAGCTGGCCGCACACCACACGTACGCGCTGCTGGAGGCGGCCGGGCTGCCGCCGGGCGTGATCAACCTGCTGCCGGGCGACGGGATCGCGGTCTCCGAGGTGGCGCTGCGCCATCCCGACTTCGCCGGTCTGCACTTCACCGGCTCCACCGCCACCTTCCAGCACCTGTGGCGGACCATCGGGGAGCACCTGACCGATTACCGCTCCTACCCCCGGATCGTGGGCGAGACCGGTGGCAAGGACTTCATCCTGGCCCACCCCAGCGCCGACCCCGACGTGCTGCGGACCGCGATGATCCGCGGCTCGTTCGAGTACTCCGGGCAGAAGTGCTCCGCGTCGTCCCGGGCGTACGTGCCGCGCTCGCTGTGGAACCGCATCTCCGCCGACCTGATCGAGCAGACCGACGCGCTGCCGGTCGGCGACGTCCGCGACCTCGCCAACTTCACCTCAGCGGTGATCGACCAGCGCGCCTTCGCCAAGCACCGCGACGCGCTCGACCGGGCCCGGACCGGCAGCAGCACCCAGATCGTGGCCGGCGGCACCGTGGACGACAGCGTCGGCTGGTTCGTCCGGCCGACGGTCATCGGCAGCGACGACCCCCGCAACGAGGTGTTCACCACCGAGTACTTCGGCCCGATCCTCGGCGTGTACGTCTACGACGACGCCGACTTCGAGGGCGTGATGACCGAGATCGACACCGCCGCCCCGTACGGGTTGACCGGGGCCGTGATCGGCGACGACCGGGCGGCGCTGGCCCGGGCCCAGGAGCGGCTCCGGTTCACCGCCGGCAACTTCTACCTCAACGACAAGCCGACCGGCGCCGTGGTGGGCCAGCAGCCGTTCGGCGGGGCGAGGGCCTCCGGCACCAACGACAAGGCCGGCTCCATGTGGAACCTGATCCGCTGGGCGAGCCCCCGCTCGATCAAGGAGACCCTGGTCCCCCCGACGACGCACGGGTACCCCCACCAGTCCTGATGGTCGTGCTCGCTGGGATCGCCCCTGGGTCCCGGCTCCTTCGTCGTCGACAGACGAGGAAAAAGCGCCTCGTCTGTCTCCTCCTCAGCACGCCGGGGGGCGATCCCGTCCGCTCGCACTCCGTCTGATGGTCGTGCTCGCTGGGATCGGCCCGCAGGGGTTCAGCTCTTGGCCAGCCAGGCGTCGCCGACCTTCTGCTGGGTGCGGAAGCCGGCCAGGATGGCCGGGGCGGCGGACTGCTCCATCTTCTTGCCCAGCAGCGGGATGGCGACCTTGAGGTCACCGGTGAG
>JBMDXL010000670.1:0-1804 GCA_048594465.1 Microlunatus sp.
GACCAGACCGGTCAGCAGCGCGCCGTGAAGCCGGCCGGCGGCATCAAGACGACCAAGGACGCGATCCGCTACCTGGTGGCGGTGCACGAGGTGGCCGGTCCGGAGTGGCTGGATCCGTACTGGTTCCGGTTCGGCGCCTCCTCGGTGCTGAACGACCTGCTGATGCAGCGCCGCACCCAGCTGTCCGGGCACTACTCCGGCTCCGACTACGTGACACTCGACTGATGCGCGACGTCGTCGCGATGGATGAGGAAGACTGAACATGGCCACCGACCGCAGGAAGAACCGCTGATGGACTGGGACTACGCCCCCGCACCGGAGTCGGCGGCCATCGGTGCGATCAAGGACCGCTATCTGCCGTTCATCGACGGCACCTTCGTCGAGGGCGGTGGGGAGGATCTCGTCACCCACAACCCCGGCACCGCCGAGCCGCTGTCGACGGTCTCCACCGTGAACGACGCCGACGTCGACCGCGCCGTGGCCGCCGCCCGGCGCGCGTACGACGACGTGTGGGGTCCGATGTCGGGTGCGGAGCGCGGCAAGTACCTGTTCCGGATCGCGCGCGGCATCGCCGAACGGGCCCGGGAGCTGGCCGTGGTCGAGACCCTCGACAACGGCAAGCCGATCAAGGAGACCCGCGACGCCGACGTGCCCACCGCGGCGCAGCACTTCTTCTACCACGCGGGCTGGGCCGACAAGCTGCAGCACCTGGGGCTGGGCGCGGACCCGCGGCCGCTCGGGGTGGCCGGCCAGGTCATCCCCTGGAACTTCCCGCTGCTGATGGCCGCCTGGAAGATCGCCCCGGCCCTGGCCGCCGGCAACACCGTGGTGATCAAGCCGGCGGAGACGACGCCGCTGTCGATCCTGGTGCTCGCCGAGATCATCGCCGACGCCGACCTCCCGCCGGGCGTGGTCAACATCGTCCCCGGCGCCGGCGACGTCGGCTCGACCCTGGTCAACCACCCCGGTCTGGACAAGGTGGCCTTCACCGGCTCGACCGGGGTCGGTCGCTCGATCCAGCAGAGTCTGGCCGGCACCGGCCGCAAGCTCACCCTGGAGCTCGGCGGCAAGGGCGCCAACATCGTCTTCGCCGACGCCGCGCTCGACCAGGCGGTGGAGGGCATCGTCAACGGGATCTTCTTCAACGCCGGCCAGGTGTGCTGCGCCGGCTCCCGGCTGCTGGTCCAGGAGTCGGTCGCCGACGAGCTGCTCACCAAGCTCCGGGCCCGGGTCGAGACGCTGCGGGTGGGCGACCCGATGGACAAGAACACCGACGTCGGGGCGATCAACTCCGCCCGCCAGCTGGAGCGGATCACCACCCTCACCCAGGCCGGTCGGGACGAGGGCGCCGAGGTCTGGTCGTCGTCCTGCCCGCTGCCCGAGCGGGGCTGGTTCTTCCCACCGACGGTGATCACCGCGGCCAGCTCGTCGATGCGGGTGGCCCGGGAGGAGATCTTCGGACCGGTCCTCACCGTGCTGACGTTCCGCACGCCCGACGAGGCCCTGGCCAAGGCCAACAACACCCCGTACGGGCTGTCCGCCGGAGTGTGGACCGAGAAGGGCTCGCGGGCGATGGGGATGGCCGCGGGTCTGCGGGCCGGAGTCGTCTGGGACAACACGTTCAACCGGTTCGACCCGGCGGCCTCCTTCGGCGGCTACGGCCAGTCCGGCTTCGGCCGGGAGGGCGGACCGTCCGGGATGGCGGCCTACCTGGACACCGACGACGAACCGGTGATCACCGAGCCCGGCCGCCGGGAGAGGAAGGGGCGTCGATGAGCCACCTGGCCGTGCCCAAGACGTACAA
>JBMDXL010000671.1:0-2625 GCA_048594465.1 Microlunatus sp.
GGTCGACCCGCGGATCGCGTCTCCGCCGAGGTGCACACGTGCTCGGGGGGGGGCAAGTGCCTGGCCGACAGCACCGGCAGCCTCGGGGTGATGTGCCCGTCCTACCAGGCGACCCGTGACGAGAAGGACTCCACCCGCGGCCGCGCCCGGGTGCTGCAGGAGATGGTCAACGGAGAGCTCGTCCAGCTGGGCTGGAAGTCGCCCGCGGTGCACGCCGCCCTCGATCTGTGCCTGTCCTGCAAGGGCTGCGCCCGGGACTGCCCGACCGGGATCGACATGGCGGCGTACAAGTCCGAGGTCCTGGACCACACGTACGCGGGCACGCTGCGGCCGCGGTCGCACTACGCCCTGGGCTGGCTGCCGCGCTGGGGGCGGATGATCACCCGGTCGGCGGCTCTGGCGTCGGTGGTGAACCTGACCACGGGTCTGCCGGGACTGCGCCGGCTGGTGAAGTGGAGCGCCGGGGTCGACCAGCGACGGCAGCTGCCGAAGTTCGCCGACCGGCCGGCGCGGAGTCGGGTGCCACTCCCCGCCGGGGACGGTCGGCCGGTCCTCGTCTGGGTGGACTCCTTCTCCGACTGCTTCACCGGAGGCGGGGTCGAGGCCGTGGTCGAGGTGCTGCGCTCGGCCGGCTACGCGCCGCAGTTCCTGGACCGGACCGCCTGCTGCGGGCTGACCTGGATCAGCACCGGACAGCGGGAGGGGGCGCGGCGCCAGCTGCGGCAGAGTCTCGACGTCCTGCACCCGTACGTCGCCGCAGGGGTGCCGATCGTCGGGCTGGAGCCGTCCTGCACCGCCGTGTGGCGCAGCGACGCACCCGAGCTGCTGCCCGACGAGCCGCGCGTGGCCGAGGTGGCCGCCGGGGTGCTGACCCTGGCCGAGCTCCTGGACCGGACCCCTGACTGGTCGCCGCCCGACCTGTCGGACGTGGAGATCGTCGCGCAGCCGCACTGCCACCATGCCGCCGTGCTGGGCTGGCAGGCCGACGCGCAGCTGCTCAAGGCCTCGGGGGCGAGTGTCACCACCCTGGGCGGGTGCTGCGGTCTCGCGGGCAACTTCGGCGTGGAGAAGGGCCACTACGACGTGTCGGTGAAGGTGGCCGAGCACGACCTGCTGCCGGCCGTCGCCGCGCACCCGGGCGCGACCGTGCTCGCCGACGGCTTCTCCTGCCGGACCCAGCTGGCCGAGCTGGCCGGGACTCGGGCGATCACGCTGGCCGAGCTGCTGGCCGGGCGCACCGCGGCGGCGCCCGTCGAGCGGACGCTGACCACCGACCGAGGCTGACCTCCGAGCGAGGCTGACCGGCGGACGGCTTGGGACGTCGGTTGGTCGAGCTGGTCAGCTGGGCACGAGGTCGGTCGGCCGAGCCGGGTCGAGGGCGATCGGGAATACCGGTTGGCCGGTGCGGACCCCGCTCGTACGGTTTCAAGGTGAGCGAGCACGCAGGACCCACGGGTCGGACCGGGCGGTAGGCGACGGTGCCGGTCGAGGTCGCGTGCGACGAGTCCGGGTTCACCGGCGGCAACCTCACCGTCCGACACACCGTCTTCACCCACGCCAGTCTCCGCCTGCCGGTCGCCGCGGCCCGGGAGGAGATGGACCGGTTGCGGCGACGGGTCTCAGCCCAGGGCGAGCTCAAGGCGAGCTGGCTGCTGCGGTGGTGCGACGACGACGACCTGCACCGGCTCCTGGACGTCGACGGCGTGCTGGGCGGTCGGGTTCGCCTCCATCTGATCGACACCCGACTGTTCCTGCTCACCCGACTCACCGACGTGCTGCTCGGTACCGGTGAGGTCAGCGGTCTCGATCTTCCGGGCGAAGATGTCGAGACCCGTGGGGCGGCCCTCCTCCTCCACCATGTCGGGGAGGCCGTCTTCGGACCGGAACGCTGGCAGAGCTTCCTGGTGGCGGCCGGCAAGGCACTGCGATCTCGGAGCCGCTGGGTGCCGGCCACCGCCGTCTCCGACTTCGAGGGCGAGCTCGGTGCGCTGGCGGCGCTGCCCGCCCCGGCCGTCGTCCGTGACGTGCTGCTCCGGCTGCGGGCGCACGCGGCCCGGGCCCGGGGTGTCCGGCGCGCGGCGGAGGCAGACCCCCGCCGTCCACCCCTGCTGGAGCCGCTGCTGCCGGTGCTCGACCACGCCGTCCGAGCCTGGGCTGCGCACCACGACGACCTGGTGATGGTGCACGACGAGCAGTCGGTGCTCACGCCGTGGCGGATGACCGCGATCGCCCGCCGGTTGGAGCGGACGCACCCCGGTCACCGCCTCGAGGTCCGCCGGGTGGACTCGCGCGACGACCCACGGGTGCAGATCGCCGACCTGGTGGCCGGGACCGCCCGCCGGGCGGGAGCCAGCCTGCTGGCCGGACGACCCGACCACCGGCTGATCGACCTCGTCGCCCCCCTGGTCGACCCGCGGTCGTTGTGGCCGGACAACAGGTGGGCTGCCGTTCCTGGTCCGGCGGCGACGGGGTCTGGTCCGGCGGCGACGGGGCCTGGCCCGGTGGCGACGGGGCCTGGCCCGGTGACGCCGGCGTGACCGAATCGACCATGGCCGAGTCGCCCTGGACCGAGACGCCTGGGACCGAGACGCCTGGGACCGAAGCGCCCGGGCCGCCCGGGCCGGA
>JBMDXL010000672.1:0-4559 GCA_048594465.1 Microlunatus sp.
CGGAGCCGGACCTCGGCACCCTGGGCCTCGGCGGTGGCGGCCAGGCGCCGGGCCATCGTCTCGACGGTGCCGGTCTGGGAGTAGTAGATGATCGCGATCTTGGTCGGCATGAGATCTCCTCGTTGGTAGTTGACGGTTCAATCATAGCCGTCGTCGATGAGGTGGGGGCGCGGTGGGGGCGCGCCGGTGTTCGGGTCGAGGGTCGGGGCGCGCGGAAGTCGACAGTGGTCGGAGAACGCACGGCTGGGGGCCGGAGGGCGGAGGCCGGGTCAGAGAATCGGCGACCCGGCCTGCCGCTGTCGGCTCAGGCGGACGCGACGTCCGACGTGTCCGTGCCACCGTCGGAGCCGGACTCGCCGGACTCACCCGACTCGGCGCGGTCGGCCGAACCGGAGCGCGATCCACCGCGGCGGCGGCGTCGGCGACGCTTCGGGGCGTCGCCCTCGCCCGCGGCGGTCGTGGCGTCGCTCGAAGCCGAGGCCGGGCCCACGGCAGCGGCGGTCGGCTCGCTCGCGGTGGGTTCGTTGCCCGGATCCCGGTCCGACGACTCGGCGGTCTGGGCGGACGCGTCGACCGGCTCGCCGTTCCGCAGCCGGCGCCGGTTGCGGTCGCGCTTGGGGCGGTCCTTGCGGCGCTGCTCCCGGGCCGCGTCCTGAGCCGCCTCCTCCTCCGGCGACAGCTCGACACGATCGGCGCCGTCGGAGCGGCCGCCGCGGTCGCCTCGACCGGAGCGCTCGCCGCGGCCGGAACGTGCGGACGGCTCCCGGGGCGGCGGGGGCACCAGCCGACCGGTCACCGACCGGTCGATGCCCTGGTCGTGGAACAGGTGCTCCGAGGTGGAGTACGTCTCCTGCGGCTCCGGGAACGGCAGCCCGAGGATGTTGTTGATCACCTTCCACCGGGTCATGTCGGCCCAGTCCACGAAGGTGATCGCGACGCCCGAGGCGCCGGCCCGGCCGGTGCGGCCGATCCGGTGCACGTAGGTCTTGTCGTCGTCGGTGCACTCGTAGTTGATGACGTGGGTGACCCCGTCGACGTCGATGCCGCGGGCGGCGACGTCGGTGGCCACCAGCACGTCGACCCCGCCGGTGCGGAACCGCTTCAGGGCCTTCTCGCGGAGCACCTGGCTGAGGTCACCGTGGATGGCGGAGGCGGAGAAGCCCCGCTCGGCGAGGTCGTCGGCGAGCCGCTGGGCCGCGCGCTTGGTGCGACAGAAGATCATCACCCGGTTGCGGTTCTCGGCCTGCAGGATGCGGGCGACGATCTCCGGCTTGTCCAGGTCGTGCACCTGGTAGACGAACTGCGCGGTCGCCGGGACGGTCATCTCCTCGCCGGCGGACTCGGCCCGGATGTTGACCGGGTGGCGCAGGTGGCGACGGGCCAGCGACACGATCGCCGCCGGCATGGTCGCGGAGAAGAGCATGGTCTGGCGCAGCTCGGGGGTCTTGGCCAGGATCCGCTCGACGTCGGGCAGGAAGCCCAGGTCCAGCATCTCGTCGGCCTCGTCCAGAACCAGCACCTTGATGTGGCTGAGGTCCAGCGACCGGCGGTTGGCCAGGTCGAGCAGGCGGCCGGGGGTGCCGACGACGACCTCGACGCCCTCGGCCAGCGCGTCCAGCTGGGTGTCGTAGCCGACGCCGCCGTACACGGTCAGCACCCGGGCCTGCCGGATCTTTGCGGCGACGGTGAGGTCCTTGCTCACCTGGAGCGCGAGCTCACGGGTCGGGGCGACGATCAGGGCCTGCGGGGCGCCGGGCTTGGCCTGCAGCTCGAACTCCGGGTCGTGCCGGACGACGATCCGCTGCAGGGCGGTGATGCCGAAGGCGAGGGTCTTGCCGGTGCCGGTGCGGGCCTGGCCGATCATGTCGGTGCCGGTCAGCGCGATGGGGATGGACATCTGCTGGATCGGGAAGGGGTGGACGATGTTCACCTCGGCGAGGGCGTCCACGATCTCGGGCAGCACTCCGATGCTGGCGAAGGTCGCCGGCTCGGCGGGAGTCGTCTCGACCGGGGCTGCGGTGGTGGTCTCGGTAGTCAGGATCTCGTACTTTCGTGTGCGACAGAGTCGTGGCGCACAGCGGTGCGCCACCTGGGAGTCTATCGCGCCCGGCCCACTAGGCTTCCCGCATGACTGACGACGGCTACCGCGCGGGCGCAGTGGACCTGCTCGGCATCCTCGCGTACGGGGCCCTGACGGCCTTCGAACGACTGGCCGAGGACGCCCAGATCGCCCCCACGCTGGCCGGCAAGGTCCAGCTGGCGACCGTGGCCGCCCGCCAGATCGGACACTTCACCTCGGTGTCGGACCACCTGGCCACCCTGGACGTCGAGGTGATGGCGGCGATGGAGCCGTTCCACGCGCCCTTCGACGCGTTCCACACCTACACCAAGCCGAAGGACTGGTACGAGGGACTGGTCAAGGCCTACGTGGGCGACGGCTTCGCCGCCGACTTCTACCGTGAGGTGGCCGCCTTCGTCGACGCCGACACCCGCAACCTGGTGCACGAGGTGCTCGCGGCGGAGGACCTGCACGCCTTCATCGTGGCCCAGGTGCGGCTGGGCACCGAGGACGACGCCAAGCTGGCGGGCCGGCTGTCCCTGTGGGGGCGGCGGCTGGTGGGTGAGGCGCTGAGCCAGGCGCAGCGGGTGGCCGCGGACCGGGACGCGCTGACCAGTCTGCTGACCGGGACGGTCGACCGGCCGGGCATGGACCTGGCGGCGATCAGCCGGATGTTCTCCCGGCTGGTGGCCAACCACACCAAGCGGATGGCTGAGCTCGGCCTCCAGGCCTAGTCGGCGCGACCGGCCCGGGGCCAGGCGAGTGACTAGCTGGAGCCGAAGCCCACCCGGCGGGCGGTCTCCTCGCCGATGTCGACGTAGCCGATGCTGGCGCTCGGGACGAGCACCTTCCGGCCGTGCGCGTCGACCAGCACCAGGACGGAGTCGTTCTCCAGCGCGGTGGCGACCGCCTGCTCGACCTCGGCGGCGGTCTGGTTGGACTCCACCACGATCTCCCGGTTGACCTGCTTGACGCCGACCTTGATGTCCACGGAACTCCCTCGTCGAAATGTCGCTGTTGCGGGCTCTACCGTGCCACACCGGACCTAGTGTCCGGGTCCGGAGTCTCGCCGCCGCTCACTGTCCTGACAACTAGACCAGGCTGGCGATCTCGTCCTCGGTCGCCTCACGGATCACCAGGCGGGTCCAGGCCCCGAGGTAGATCCGGTCGTCGGGATCGAGCTCGCGCTTCACCCCGACCGGGATCGGGTCCTCCGGCAGCGTCGCGCTGGCCTGGCCGATGAAGGTGCCGTTGGCCGACTCCAGGTCCTCGACGAACCAGCGGCTGCCGTCGGTGGTCAGCTGCGCCTGCCGCCGGCTGACCCCCGAGTCGGTGCCGCAGTCGATGTCCGGGGCGATGTTGCGGCTCCGCGACGTCCGCCCGACCAGGACCGAGGCGCGCCGCAGCGGCACGGTGACGGGCAGTCCGGGGGAGGGGAGCGGGTCGGGGCTGTCCTGCGCCTCGTACCAGGCCGGGTCGATCCACACCTCGGCCACCCAGCCGAACGTCGTGCCACCGATGCCCGGACCGGAGCCCGCCGCCGCGTCGGTCGCCGAACCGCCCACGGGCGAACCGCCAGCGTCCGGGCCGGTCGCGTCCGGGCCGGACGTCGCCGGCGGGGACGCCTCCGCGGGCGGGGTCAGACCCTCGGGCGGGGTGAGGGGGCGCGGCATGCTCCCGGTGGTGAAGTCGTAGCCACAGCTCTCGCAGAACAGCGCGTCGGCCACGTTGGCCGTGCCGCAGTTCGGGCAGCTCTGGCCCGCGGGCGCCGCGGCTGCGGGTCCGCCCGACGCCGGGGCACCGGAGGAGGCGGCCGGGATCACCGCGGTCGCGTCGATCGGCATCCCGCAGACGTCGCAGTAGTCGTCGGCGGTCGAGTCGTGTCCGGCCGGGCAGACCGACGTCATGCGCGTCTCCTCAGGGTGCTCAGCCGTGCTCAGCTGCGTACGCGGGTGGTCTTGGTGGAGGCGGTGTCGAGCGCCATCTCGTCGGCCTTGTCGACGCTGCGCTTCAACCGCACCGTACCGGTCTCGATGTCGTCGATGTCCACCACCTTGCGCAGCCGGGTGGTCGCCTCCGCGTTCCCGGTCTGCGCGGCCAACTGTACGGCCCGGCCGAGCTTGGTCGTGGCCCCCTCCTCGTCCCCGGCCGCCTTCGCGGCCAGGCCGTCCTGGATCGCCTCGGCCAGCTCGGTCTGCCCGGTGTAGTGCGCGACCTCCGGGTTGATCCGGGTGGTCAGCCCCTCGTCGTCGGACCACTTCGCCTTGACCAGGCCCTGCGCGACCACCTCGCCACCGACCGCGAGCTGGACCCGGGCGGCCAGCTGCTCCTGTCCGAGGCCCTTGGCCGCCAGCCGGACGCTGACGTGGTAGTCCCGGGACTCGTCGGACCAGGCGCCGGTCGGGTAGCCGCCGGTCAGCGGGTTCACCTGCACCCGGCGGTCGGTCAGGTCGACCACCGTCGGCGACACCTGGCGGACGAACTGCACCTGCGCACCCTG
>JBMDXL010000673.1:0-6875 GCA_048594465.1 Microlunatus sp.
GGTCCCCGCCCCGCACCGTGACGTAGGAGCTGGTGGCGACCCGGAACGCCTTGTCGTAGGTGAGGTACTGGTGCGGCTCGGCCGCGGCCAGCCGGCTGAGCGAGTAGCGGTAGACCCAGGACAGGCCGTTGACCGAGGTGCTGGACACCCACCGGTACTTCCCGTGGACGACCGCGCCCCCCGCGTGACCGCCGACCATCGTGACCCACTTCTGCTCGGTCTGCTTGCCGAGCCGGTTGCGCACCGAGATCAGCGCCTTGGCCCCGGTGTCGTCCTCGTCGTAGTAGGTGGTGATCAGCGCGTCCTTGGCCGACCAGTACGCCAGCCCCTGCGGGATGTAGTTGCTGAGGTGGCCGATGGCCGGCCCGTCGTAGAAGCGGCTGTTGTAGGTGGGGTACGACGCCATCCCCGGGTAGTCGCTCGGCCGGGCCTGGGCGGCGGCCGGGGCCAGCAGCGCGGTGAGCAGGGTGACGAGACTGACGGCCAGCAGGCGGCGCACGATCGACATGGGGCTCCTTCGACGGGGTCGACGACGTCGCCGACCCTGCCACAGCAGGGGTCCGCGACGACGAGCCGCCCGGGGTGGAGGGACTGTCAGGCGACGAGGTCGCCGGCCACCCGCAGGAAACCGTCGGCGGCGGCGGGACCGATGTTCTCTCCCAGGCAGTAGGTCCGGTAGGCCCGCCGCTGCTCGGCCAGCGGGTCGTCGCCGTGCAGGTGGTCGAGGACCTCCGCCAGCGTGCTGAGATCCGGTTCGATCACGTACGCCACCCGCGCGGTCGGGAACTCGGCCTTGAACTCCTCGCCGGCGTTCAGCACCGCGCACATGGCGAACGGCTTGCCCGAGGCGAGGTAGTCCGAGGCGACCGAGGAGACGTCGGTGATCAGTGCGTCGCTGTGGTTGAAGCAGGCCGGGATGTCCCACTCCTTCTCGGCCCGGGTGCCCCAGGTGTGCTGGCGGCCGCTGGCCGTGGAGTCCGCGGCCAGCAGCTCGTGGATGGCGGCGATCCGGGCCGCGTCCGTGCGGTCGTTGTAGGACAGCGGGTGCGGCCGGAAGATCACCGTCGAACCACGCTCCAGCACGGCCTTGACGATGGTCAGCCCGTTGGGCAGCGAGCTGTAGTTGGTGCTCGGCCGGCCGCCCTTCCAGGTGGGGGCGTAGAGGATGGTCCGCGGTGCGTCCGCGGGCAGCGGCTCGTCGCGCACCATGATCGACTCGATCTGCGGTCGGCCGACGATCGCGAACCGGCCCGGCGGCACCTCGATGCCGTGCGTGGCGTAGCGGTCGACCCCCTGCTGACCGGAGACGAAGAGCTTGTCGTAGGTGGCGTGCCGCGGGTGGTAGTTGGCCTGCTTGTCGGAGTCGCCGTGGTTGAGCCAGACGTGGGTCATCTTGTAGCGCTGGAAGGTCGAGTTGGCGGCACTGCCCTGGACGTAGAAGGCGGCCTTCATCGAGGGCACCACCATCGAGTCCAGGTGGTCCGACATCTTCTTGTCCGTCCGCGGCACCAGGATCGGCGCCTTGGTCAGCTTGGCGATCTCGCCCACCGTGGCCGGGTTGCGGGTGATCACCACGTACGGCTTGTTCAGCCGCTCCAGGTAGGGCAGCCACATGCCCAGCTGGTAGCGCGCTCCCTGCACCGTGGCGTAGTAGACGACGAAGGCGGGCGCGTACGCCCGCAGCGCGGCCGGGGTGTCGCGCTCGATCCGCTTGCTGGCCTCGGTCGCCCGCAGGGCGTGCACGGTGGTGAGCAGGGTCAGCGGCACGGTGGCCAGGGCGGGGAGCAGCAGGGTCCAGCCCGGCGCCCCGAGTCCGGCCAGCAGGGCCGCGACGACCACGGCCACCACGTTGCCGGCGGTGACCCACCCGGCTGCGATGCGTGCCTTCGGGACCGGTCTGATGCCCGGCAGGTTCCGGACCACCACCTTGGTGGTGCTCAGCAGGGTCTTGACCAGCGGCTCGGCGGTCACCAGCAGCAGCAGCACGGCCAGGCCGGTCCAGGCCGCCGCCACCTCGGGGGCCCCGGCGTCGGGACGGCGGTGCAGGAACAACCCCCCGACCGCGATCACCAGCAGCAGCCGGACGCTGACGAAGTACCCGAGCAGACCGGCCCGGGGCCTGGGGTAGAAGTCCGACCAGCGGCGGACCAGAACCGCGACCAGGGCCGCCGACCCGGCGAGGACCCCGACGGCCCGGAGGGTGGGGCCGTCGGCGGCGAGCAACAGGCACGCCGCGACCACGGCGCCGAGGTTGATCAGGTTGCGGACGGCGAAGTCGCCGAGTGCGGCCTGCAGGCGACGGACCCGGCGCTTCCAGCTCGACCCCGACGACCCGACCGAGCGCGTGGACCCCGTAGACATGGCGACGACCCTAACGGCCGTCGACGCCGTCTCCGGGGATCGTCACGCCGCGGCGTGAACGTCGGTCCGGGTGCGCCCGACGCGATAGCATGAGGCAGTGCCAGACTCAGCGGGCTCGCTCCCGGCTCGACCGTCCCCGCGCTCGTCTTCGGCTCCCGCTCCGGGCTCGCCGCCGTTGAGACGTGCTGACGGCCGACTGAATCACGACCTCGACCCCCACGACCGCGGACCGCAGGACGCGTGCGGCGTGTTCGGGGTCTGGGCGCCCGGTGAGGAGGTCGCCAAGCTCAGCTACTTCGGCCTCTACGCCCTGCAGCACCGCGGCCAGGAGTCGGCCGGCATCGCGGTGAGCAACGGCTCCCAGATCATGGTCTTCAAGGACATGGGTCTGGTCTCCCAGGTCTTCGACGAGTCCACGCTGAGCTCCCTGCGGGGGCACCTGGCCATCGGCCACGCGCGCTACTCGACCACCGGCGCCAGTGTCTGGGCCAACGCCCAGCCGACCTTCCGGCCCACCGCCACCGGCGGCATCGCCCTGGGCCACAACGGCAACCTGACCAACACCCTCGAGCTGCAGAGCTGGCTGGCCGAGCGCGACGAGCAGGAGGGTTCGCTGGTTCCGGGAGCCCTCTCCCACGAGGCGACCAACGACACCTCCCTGGTCACCGCGCTGCTCGCCACCTACTCCGGCTACACCATCGAGCAGGCCGCGATGGAGGTGCTCCCGCATCTGAAGGGCGCCTTCAGCCTGGTCTTCATGGACGAGGAGACGCTCTACGCGGCCCGCGACCCCCAGGGGGTCCGGCCGCTGGTGCTGGGTCGGCTCGAACGTGGCTGGGTGGTGGCCAGCGAGACGGCCGCCCTGGACATCGTCGGGGCCTCCTACGTCCGCGAGGTCGCCCCCGGTGAGCTGATCTGCATCGACGCCGACGGGCTGCGCAGCAGCCGGTTCGCCGAGGCCGACCCCAAGGGCTGCCTGTTCGAGTACGTCTACCTGGCCCGCCCCGACACCATGATCAACGGCCGACGGCTGCACTCGGTCCGGGTCGAGGTCGGGCGCACGCTGGCGCGTGAGTTCCCGGTCGAGGCCGACCTGGTCATCCCGGTGCCGGAGTCGGGCACCCCGGCGGCGATCGGCTACGCCGAGCAGTCCGGGATCCCGTACGGGCAGGGGCTGGTCAAGAACTCCTACGTGGGCCGCACCTTCATCCAGCCGAGCCAGACGATCCGCCAGCTGGGCATCCGGCTGAAGCTGAACCCGCTCCGGGACGTCATCGCGGGCAAGCGGCTGGTGGTGGTGGACGACTCGATCGTCCGCGGCAACACCCAGCGGGCGCTGGTCCGGATGCTGCGGGAGGCCGGCGCCACCGAGGTGCACGTGCGCATCTCCTCGCCCCCGGTCAAGTGGCCCTGCTTCTACGGGATCGACTTCGCCAGCCGGGCCGAGCTGATCGCCAACGGGCTGTCGGTCGACGAGATCTGCCGCTCGATCGGGGCCGACTCGCTGAGCTACGTGAGTCTGGAGGGCCTGGTCGAGGCCACCGAGTCCGGCATCGACCAGCTGTGCCGGGCCTGCTTCGACGGCGTCTACCCGATCGAGCTGCCGCTGGCCGAGCGGCTGGGCAAGCACGTCCTGGAGGGCGAGCCCGCCGCGCGGACGGGCGACGACGGCCTCGCCACCGCGGCCGCCGGTCTCGGAGCCGAGGACGCGCTCACCCGGCCGTGAGGACGGTTCACCCAGTGCCGCGACACCCCGCCGTACCAGAGAGGCCCCAACCGTGACCGAGACCAGCAGTCCTGACCAGTCGGCGTACGCAGCCGCCGGAGTCGACATCGAGGCCGGGGACCGCGCGGTCGAGCTGATGAAGGAGTGGGTCGGCAAGACCCGCCGTCCCGAGGTGCTGGGCGGCCTCGGCGGCTTCGCCGGGCTCTTCGACGCGGCGCCGGTGGCCAGGCTGGCCCATCCGGTGCTGGCCACGTCCACCGACGGCGTCGGCACCAAGGTGGCCATCGCCCAGGCGATGGGCATCCACGACACCATCGGGTTCGACCTGGTCGGCATGGTGGTGGACGACCTGGTGGTGTGCGGGGCCGAGCCGCTGTTCATGACCGACTACATCGCCACCGGCAAGGTGGTCCCGGAGCGGATCGCGGCCATCGTCAAGGGCATCGCCGAGGCCTGCGTGCAGGCCGGCTGTGCGCTGGTCGGCGGCGAGACCGCCGAGCACCCGGGGCTGCTGGAGCCGGACGAGTACGACGTCGCCGGCGCCGCCACCGGTGTGGTCGAGCGGGACGCCATCCTCGGGCCCGACCGGGTCCGACCGGGCGACGTGGCCATCGCCATGGCCTCCTCGGGGCTGCACTCCAACGGGTACTCCCTGGTCCGGCACGTCTTCCTCCGCGAGGCCGGGTGGGCGCTCGACCGCGAGGTGAGCGAGCTGGGCCGGACCCTGGGCGAGGAGCTGCTGGAGCCGACGCGGATCTACAGCCTGGACTGCCTGGCCCTGATCGCGGCCACCCCGGTGCACGCCATGAGCCACGTCACCGGGGGAGGGCTGGCCAACAACCTGGCCCGGGTGGTGCCCGACGGGGTCCACGTGCGGATCGACCGGGCCAGCTGGACCCCGCCGCCGATCTTCGACCTGGTCGCGGGAGTGGGCGCCGTGCCCCGGCCCGATCTCGAGGCGACCCTCAACCTGGGGGTCGGGATGGTGGCCTTGCTGCCGCCCGAGTCCGTGGACTCCGCACTGCGGACGCTGACCGAGCGGGGGCTGCCGGCGTGGGTCTGCGGGGAGGCCACCGCGGCCGACTCCGGGGCCCGGGACCGGGTCGTGCTGGAGGGTCGGCACCCGGCGGGCTGAAACGATCCGACGCCGGGACGAGTTCGCTCGTCCGGAGACCGGGTGGCTACTTGCAGCATTGCTCCGATTGGGTAGCCTTTGCCCCACGACTGTTCATTCATCCTGCGCCGTGGCCTGAGCCAGCGGCAGACGACAAGTGCGAGGGGGTCGACCCGACATGGGGCGCGGCCGTGCGAAGGCAAAGCAGACCAAGGTGGCCCGGGAGCTGAAGTACCGCTCCGTCGACACCGACTTCACATCCTTGGAGCGCGAGCTGCGAGGTCCCGAGACCGGGCACGAGATCCCCCCGGGCTACGAGGATCTGGCCGAGCGTCACAGCGATGACGACGACGGTGACGACACGTACGGCGACCTGCGCAAGTCGGGGTAATCCCGCCACGCGAACTGCCGGGGCAATAGCCTGGGTGGTATGAGCCAGAACCCCTACTCCGCTCCCGACTCCGAGGGCGGCAAGCCCTCCGACTCGCACGAGCCGGAGGACTTCGTCTCGACCTCCGACGCCGACGACCGTCAGGCGTCTGGGTCGACCGGCTCGTCCTCGGACGCGTCGACCGACCAGTCCTCGAGCCACTACGCGCCGCCGAGCACGTCCGACGCGCCCTCGTCCTCTCCGGCCTCAGCCCAGGGGTCGACGTCGCAGGGCTCGGCGAGCTCGTACGGCTCGGCGTCGGACCCGGGTGCCTCACCTCAGTCCGGCGCGTACGGACAGGCGCCCGGCTACGGACAGGCGCCCAGCTACGGGCAGGGCCCGACTGCGGGCTACGGCCAGTCGTCCGGCTCGAGCTACGGTCAGGGTCAGCCGTCGACGTACGGGCAGCAGCCGGGCTACGGGCAGCAGCAGCCGCCGGGCTACCCGCCCACCGCCCAGAGCGGTCAGTCGGCGTCCGACCCGTACGGGCAGCAGCCGGGCTACGGCCAGCAGCCCCCGTCCTACCCGCCGCAGAGCGGCCAGTCCGCCTCCGACCCCTACGGACAGCCGCAGGGGTACCCGCAGCAGGGCTACGGACAGCAGGGCTACGGCCAGCAGCAGCAGCCGCCGGCGGGCTACGGCCAGGACGCGGGCTACGGCCAGCAGCCGCCCGGCTATCCCCAGCAGGGTTACGACCCCCAGCAGCAGGGGTACGGCCAGCAGCAGGGTTACGGGCAGCCGCAGGGTTACGGGCAGCAGGGCTACGGGCAGCCGGGACAGCCGGGCTACCCGCCGGCCGGCTACCCGCAGCAGTACCAGGGCCAACAGGCCCCGTTGTCGCCGAGCGACGAGCGGTTGTGGGCCACGCTGGCCCACATCTCGATCCCGTTCTTCGGGCTGGTGGGCCCGCTGATCGCGTACCTGGTGTTCAAGGACCGCAGCCCCTGGTTGAAGGAGGCGACGACAGAGGCGCTGAACTTCTCGATCCTCTACACGATCGCCCAGGTGGTCAGCTCCCTGCTCACGCTGGTGGTCATCGGTGGCATCCTGCTCCCGCTGATCGGCATCGCCGCCCTGGTGCTCTGCATCATGGCCGCCATCGCCTCCAACAAGGGCGAGCAGTACAAGTACCCGGTCAACTGGAGACTCATCAAATAACGGCGGAGTTGCGGTGCTCGCCCGCGCCGTAGATCGCTCGTTCGTCGCAGATCGGCACCGGACGGACAGACGTGTCCGGTGTCGAT
>JBMDXL010000674.1:0-10222 GCA_048594465.1 Microlunatus sp.
TGGCCGAGGTGGGGGTGCTCGGCGTGAGGGCGGTCATACCGCGACCCTAGAACGGCCCCACAACTGCCGAGTTGTCAGATCCTGAGGTCTCCGGACCCACCATTCACGCTGACAGGTCGAGGTGGGTCAGCCCCTTCTCAGATCCGAGGCGCGGGGCGCGCTCCACCGGTAGTGCATGGCCAGGAAGCGCAGGGTGATGCAGAGGGCCGCCGCCGGCAGCAGCACCCACTCGCGGAACACGCCGGCCTCGAAGGTCAGCACCACCACTGTCGCGCCCGCCAGGGCCGGGATGGCGTAGACGTCCTGGCGCAGCACGACCGGCATCCGGTTGGCCAGCAGGTCCCGCAGCACACCCCCACCGATGGCGGTCAGCACCCCCATCAGCGCCGCCGGGACGGGATCGAGCCCGAAGAACAGCGCCTTGACCGTGCCGAGCACGCAGAACAGACCGAGACCCATGGCGTCGAACCAGTCCACGTAGCGCTCGATCCGGGCCAGCCTCGGATGGAACCGGAAGGCGACCAGGGCGGCGAGCACCGGCACCGCCAGATAGCGCCAGTCGGTGAACGAGGCCGGCGGCGTGTCGCCGATCAGGACGTCACGCATGATGCCGCCGCCCAGACCCGTGACGGCGCCGAGGACGATCACGCCGACGATGTCGAACTGGATCCGGACCCCGAGCAGCGCACCGGACAGCGCGAAGACGAAGATGCCGATCAGGTCGAGAGCGACCGGTACCAGGCCCATTCGCCGCACCCTAGGCCATCGGACCCGCTCGTCGCGTGCGGCGCGGGGGTCCGTACCGAGTAGGTTTGGTCGGACACTGCACCGACAACAGCGCGGTGAGGACACAGCTGGAGAGTCGAGATGGAGAGCGCACTCAGCCCGCGCGAGATCCAAACACGGATCCGATCGGGTGAGTCGGTAGCGGACGTCGCCCGCGTGGCCGGCATGGACCACGAGCGGGTCGAGCGGTTCGCCGCGCCCGTCATCGCCGAGCGGGAGCACATCGCCGGACTGGCCATGACCTCGTCGGCCCGCCGACGGGGTGAGACGTCGGCCAACCGGACGTTGCGGCACGTGCTGGACGAGCGCCTGCTGACCCGGGGCGTCGACGGCGACACGGTCGGCTGGGACTCCTACCGCCTCGACGACGGACGCTGGGCGGTCACCGCCGACTACGTCACCGACGGCACCGACCACCGGGCCGTGTTCTTCTTCGACGTGGCCGGTCGCTACTCCGTGGCGGGCAACGACGAGGGTCGCTGGGTGCTGGGCGATGTCGTCGGGGCCCGGTCTCCGCAGCCGGGGGACACCGACGACGACACCGAGCCCACCATCGACCTGAGCGACGAGCTCGCCCTGGTCCGTGCCATCTCCGACGTCCCCGCGCCCCCCGCACCCACCCGTCGGGAGACCCACGTCGAGGTCGCGTACGCCGAGGTGGTCCAGCTGGCCAGGACCGTCCCGTCCGAGCCGGAGGTCGCCGAGCCGACGGTGGACGAGCGGGCCGGGTCCTCCGCGGACGAGGATCGCCCCGGGCTCGACCAGGACGAGGACACCGACGACCCATCGGGGCTGGACATCCTGTCCGAGATCTTCTCCGACCAGGACACCGAGTCCGGCGAGCCGGTCGAGCTGGTGGTCGAGACGATCTACGAGGAGACGGTGCTGGAGGTCCCGGTCGCCGACGACCCGACCCCCGTCGACACCGTCCCCAGCGACGCGTCGGCCGTGCCCGAGCTGGGCCCGTCCCTGCGGTCCGAGGCGTGGGAGCCGGCCATCGTGGTCGACTACCCCGTCGAGCCGAGCGAGGACGACGGCGACACCGACGTCGAGGTGCCCGAGGGCAGCGACGAGCCCGGCCGCCCCGAGCCGCCGGTCGCGGGTCAGGACCGTCGCGACGAGGCCGACTCGCTTCTGGACGCGGTGCTGTTCGGTCAGGTGACCGCACGCCGCCCCGGAGCGGAGACCGTCGCCCCCGATCCCGGATCCGAGCCGGAGCCCGCCGAGCCGGAACGCGCCGCGTCCGAGCCGGCCACGCCCGAGACCGAGCCGACCGGCGCCGACGACCGCGTGATCACCGAGCCGGAGGAGCAGGAGCTCCCCCTCGACCTGCCGGAGCAGCCCACCCCGACCGCGCCGCCCAAGCCGATCCGACGCAAGCGCGCCTCCGTCCCCAGCTGGGACGAGATCGTGTTCGGCGGCCCCAAGGACTAGCGCTCCGGGCCGGTCGCCCGCGGTCGATCGGGATCGGTGATCCAATCGCTCCACGACCCGGGGTAGACGGCACCGGACCGTCCGGCGGACTCCAGGGCCAGCAGGGTGTGGGCCGCGGTGATCCCGGAGCCGCAGTAGAGCACCGGTTCGCCCTCGACGTCGGCGAAGCGCTCAGCGATCTCGGCCGCCGGCCGGAAGGCCCCGGTGGCGGTCAGGTTGTCCGTGGACGGTCGGTTCAGGGCCCCCGGGATGTGCCCGGCCACCGGGTCGATGGTCTCGTTCTCCCCCGCGTACCGGTCGGCCGCCCGGACGTCCACCAGGGTCACGTCGGTGTCCAGCAGCGCCACCACCTCCTGCGCGTCCAGGGCTCGGCGGTGGCCCGGGCGGACCTCGACGTCGCCCGGGGTCGGCGTCGGACCCGGACCGGTCTCCACCGGTCGTCCGGCGGCCTGCCACGCCGCGAGCCCGCCGTCCAGCACCCGGACGGACGGGTGGCCGGCGTCGGTCAGCAACCACCACAGCCGGGACGCCGCCAGCGAGCTCGCCGCGTCGTAGACCACCACGGGGGTCGCCGCGGAGACCCCGATCCGCCGCATCGCCTGCTGGAAGATCGGCACGTCGGGCAGCGGGTGCCGTCCCCCGGTGGGTCCGTGCGTGGTCAGCTCCGACTCCAGGTCCACGTAGACCGCGCCCGGCAGGTGCCCGGTCTCGTATGCGGACCGGCCGGGCGGTCCGTTGAGCGTCCAGCGGACGTCGGCCAGCACCACCGGTCTCCCGGCGGCCAGCTCGTCGGCCAGCTCCTCGACCGACACCAGCGGGTTGCTCACAGGTCCTCGTCCTCTCGTTCGAAGGGCAGCGGCTCGGTCCGGCTGGACTGGGCCACCACCCGGGTGACACCGCGTCGGTGGTGGTCGCGACACAGCACCTCGTACGCCGTCGCGGGCTCGTCCACGGTGAGGCCGCCCTCGGCGTCGGGCACGGTGTCCCCGACGACCACCTGAGCGCCCTCGGTCACCATCCGACCACCCACGGTGCGGGCGTTGTGGGTGGCGCGCTTGCCGCACCAGCACAGGGACCGTACCTGCAGGGTCTCGATCCGGTCCGCCAGCTCCACCAGCCGCGCCGAGCCGGGGAAGAGCAGGGTCCGGAAGTCGGTCAGGATCCCGACTGCGACCACGTCCACGTCGAGCTCGTCGGCGATCCGGGCCAGCTGGTCGATCTGACCCGGGAGATAGAACTGGGTCTCGTCGCAGACCAGGTAGTCGATCCGCTCCCCCGCCGTCAGCTGGTCGACCAGGTAGGCCCAGAAGTCGAAGTCCGGGGTGACCTCGACGGCCGGGCGCTCCAGGCCGAGACGGGACGAGATGGTGGCCTCCCCGGCGCGGTCCTGGCTGGTGAACAGCCGCCCGCGGCGGCCGGCCACGGACTGGGTGTAGTCGAACTGCAGCGCCAGGGTCGACTTCCCGCAGTCCATCGGTCCGGTGAAGAAGACGAGCTCGGCCACCGGGGCATCGTGCCACGGGTGCCTTAGCCTGCCGACATGCCGCGCCCGCCCGACGCCCTCCCCGGCTGGCTGCGGGCCGAGCTCGGGCCGACCTGTCGGCTGGCGGCGGACCTGACCGAGACCCCGGCCCAGGCCGTGGAGCTGGTCGTCGAGGCGCTCGCCCGGGAGACCGCCTGGACCGACCTGCCCGCGGACCGCGACCCGACACCCGTGCTGCGGGCCGGGCTGGTGCGGACCTATCTGCGTGGCGGCGGGGAACCGGCCCGGGCCGCGGTCGTGCGGCGCGAGGCCGAGCATCTCACCGTCGGCGAGATCGCCTCGCTGGTGGACCGCCCGCCCAAGCAGGTGCTCGCCGACCTCGCCGACCTCGCCGCCGGACCGCCGTCCGGCCCGGTCGCCGACCTCGCCGGCGCACCGCCGTCCGTGACAGCTGTCGCCGAGCGGTACGCCGAGCTCGTACCGGAGGTCCGGCGGGAGTCGGGCAACCGTCGGCGGCTGGTGGGAGCGGGGCTGCTGGTGGGGGCCCTCGTGGTGGTCGGGGCGGTCGTGGGACCGACCCTGGCGAGCCGGCTGCTGCCGCCGGATCTGCGTGAGCCCGGCGCGTGGCGGTTCTCGCACCGGATCGCCCTGGCCGACGGGTGGTCGATCGAGCAGCGCCTGCTCACCGTCGACACCGAGCAGACCGTGATCCAGCTGCCGACCACCAACGGGGACCCCGGCAGCTGCACCGTGCTCCTGGTCCACCGGGTGGGCCCGGTCTCCCCGCAGGCCCAGTCCCACCCGGTCCGGGTCCGGGGCCACGACGCCACCTACGTCGACGACCCGGAGATCGACCCGTACGTCGTCTGGTCCTACGCCGACAGCCACGACGCCGTCGTCAGCTGCTCCCGACTGGTCACCCCGGAGTCGCTGCAGCTGCAGGTGGCCGACGCGGTCGTGTTCACCGGCGAGCGGATGCGACTGCCGTTCACGCTCACGGCCCGGCCGGCGGGCTATCGGCTGGACTCGCTCAGCTGGACCGGGGCCCGCTCCGAGCAGGTGGTGCTCACCCTCGTCCCGGAGGACCCGACAGCCCCGTGGGTGAGGGTCAGCTCCGGCGGTGAGGAGCCGGCCGACCGCTGCTTCGTGACCGACGGCTCGGTCCGGTCCGCCCAGACCGTCGGCGGCCGCCCCGACGAGGTGTGCCTGACGGCGGTCACGCCAACCGCCACCTCCCCCGACAGCAGCACCGACACGACCGTGGCCCTGGACGAGGTGTCCGGGCTCCTGCGCCGGGCCTCCGATCCCGCCGACCCGGACACCTGGTTCGACGCCACCGACCTGCCCCGCTGACGGCCGCGACGTACCCTTCGCTCATGCCTCGCCCACCCGTCGCGCTGCCGGACTGGCTGCTGCGGGATCTCGGTCCGACGCTGGGCCTGGCCACCGCCTTGACCGGGTCCCGGCCCGGGGCGGTCGACCTGGTGACCGAGGCGCTGGCCCGGGACCGGTCCTGGGGTGGACTGGCCGGGGAGGTGGACCCGACCCCGCGCCTGCGGGCCTCGCTGGTCCGGACGTTCCTGGCCTCGCCGCTGGGCCGGTCCGCCCCACCGACCCGGGCCGGGCTGGACGGTCTGACCGGGCCCGCCCGCGCCGCGGTCGTGCTCCGGGACGGCGAGCGTCTCACGCTCGGCGAGATCGCGACGGTGCTGGACCGGCCGGCCAAGCGGGTCGCCGCCGATCTGGCCGAGGTCCCGGCCGGCGCGCACGACGCCGAGATCGCCGTGCTGACCGCCCTGGCCCCGCCGGCCGCGCCCGTCGCGGACCGGTTCGCGGGCACCGTGCGGCGGGTACGGGCCCGCCGCGGACGCCGGACGGGGCTGCTGACGGCGGCGACCCTGCTGGTGCTGGCCGCCGTGGCCATCCCGACGCTGGTGCTGCCGCGGCTGCCGGCCGACGTCAAACCCGCCGCCGAGTGGCGGTTCAGCCACGAGGTGCGCCCGGCGGACGGCTGGCGGATCGTCTACCGGGCCATCTACCCCGACCACGAGCAGACCAACGTCCTCCTCCGCTGGCCGGACGACGAGGAGACCACCTGCCTGGTCGTGGTGTCGACCGTGCCCGGCGAGGAGCAGCTGCCGGCCCGCGCCGACGCCCAGCCGACCAGCGTCGGGGGTCGACCCGGGAAGCTGATCGACACCGGCGGCAACAACCTCGTCCTGGCCTGGGCGTACGGCGACGACGCCTGGGCTTCGGTGTCCTGCCCCAACCAGCCGGTCCCGGTGGCCACGCTGCAGCAGCTGGCCTCGTCCGTCCGCTTCACCGACCGGCGGCAGCTGCTGCCCTTCATGCTGGACGCGCTGCCGGAGGGCTACCGGATCCGTACGGTGGGTGAGTCGTTCGACCAGCCCGACTGGGGCCCGTTCGTGGTGCTGGACCCGCCGGAGAACAGCTACTGGCCCATCCTGCTGATCGGCCCGAAGACCTCCGACGCCGACCAGGGCATCGCCACCGAGCGGTGCCTGGGCCCTGACGGCAGCATCTGCGTCACCGCCGGCCAGTCCGACGACCAGATCCCGGTGCAGCCCGGAGTCGGCCGCTCGGTCCTGGCCTCGGTGGTGGGCGACCTGCGTCTGGCCCCCGACCTGACCGACCGGGCGGGCTGGTTCGACGCCACCGGGCTCCCCCGCTGACGCCCCGGCCGACCTCGATCTCGGCCCCGCCTCAGTCGACGAACAGGGGCACGGTCATCTCGGCCGGGGTGAGTGAGCCGTGCATGCCGACCAGGGACAGCTCGCGCGGGAACTGCCGGGTCATCACCGCCCAGTCGGTCCGCAGGGCCACCAGCACGTGGCCCCAGCGCTCGACCAGGGCCGGGTCGACCGGGCCGAACCAGCCGTCCTCGATCGCCTCGTCCCGGGTCCGGACCCAGGCCAGCTCCCCGAGCCGGTCCGACCAGCGGTCCGCCACGGCGGCCGGGTCGTCGCCGTCGACGTAGAGCTGCCGGAACCGACCCTCGCCGGCCAGCGCGTCCACCCCGGCCATCAGCACCGGCTCGTCCTCAGCGACGATCTGGTGCTCCTGCGGGACGTCCACCATCCCGTGGTCGCCGGTCACGATCAGCACCACGTCGTCGGGCAGCTCCTCACGCAGCCGCTCGATCATGCCGTCGACCCGGGTCAGGTGCCGCAGCCAGCTCGCCGAACCGCACCCCTCCACGTGACCGGTGTGGTCCAGCTCCCGCTCGTAGGCGTAGACCAGCGAGCGCTCGCCCCGCTGCGCCGCCGCGACCGTCAGGGCGATCCGCTTCGCAGTGTCCTGCTCGTCGGCGTACCCGACGAAGTCCGGTCCCCGCAGCCCCGCCTCCGTCAGGCCGCTGAACTGGAACCGCTCCAGGGCCACCGAGCTGACCGCGACGCCCGCGTCCGCGGCCCGCTCGAACAGGGTGGCCTTGGGCTGGTAGGACCGCGCGACCAGATCCGACTCCCAGGTCAGCGCGTTCAGGATCTCCCCGGTGGACGGCACCCGGGAGGTGTAGCCGGCCATGCCGTGCTGACCCGGCGGGAGACCGGTGCCCAGCGAGGCCAGACTGGTCACCGTGGTGCTCGGCACCCCGGCGGTGATCGGCTTGCCGTCGCCCAGCAGCGAGGCGAGGTAGGGCGCGTTCCGGATGGCGCCGCGGACCAGGTGCCAGCCCAATCCGTCGACCAGCACGACGACGTAGCGCTGCGACGTCGGCAGCCCGAGCACGTCCTCCCGGCAGCCGGGCACCCCCAGGTGGGCGCCGACGCTCGGCATCAGGTCGGCGAGGGTCGCCGACCCGTACGCCGGAACGATCACCGGGCGGTGACGCGCTGCAGGGTGGTGGCGAACCGCACCAGCCGGGCCACCCGGTCCTCGCCGTCGGCGGCCGCACTCATCCGCACCGTGAGGTCGTCCCCGGCCACGGACCCGGTGTAGCCGTGGTCGGCGTCGCACTCGGGGTCGGCGCAGCCCGCCTGCTCCAGGTCGATCCGCCGCATCGCCCCCCAGCCGACCGAGAGCCAGGTCTCCTCGACCCGGCCGGCTCCGGCCCGGAATTTCTCCGGGTCGGCCACCACCCGGGTCAGCGTGACGGTGCCGATGGTGCCGAGCGGCACCGACTCCGTCGACGAGGCGGCGTAGGTCCCGGTGTTCGGCGGCTCGGCGGGCTGGTCGTCGGTGTGCCCGACGATCAGCCGCGTCTGGGTCAGGGCCAGCACCGTGACGTGCCGGTGGATCTGGTCGTGGCTGAAGGTGGGTTCGTGGTGGACGACGAAGTCCACCAGGTCCTCACCGGCCAGCGCCAGGGTGACGGTGTCCTCGACCAGGTCCGGGAAGTAGCCCTGCGACTCGATCTCCGACCGCAGGTCCCGCCGCACGGCGTCCAACCTCATGGGAGTAGATCCTGCCATGCGGAAGCCGCGACGCCGTCGCTCCGTTCCGCTCACAGCACCCGAGCCATCGGATCGCGCTGGTCGTCGGTCGGCGCGAGCCGGACCGCGGCCCCCAGCACCGCCATCCCGGTCAGCGACGCGACGCACGGACTGAGGGTCAGCGCCGCCAGCTGCGGCAGGTCGTCGGCCAGCTGGGCGACCCGGTGCAGCAGGTCCTCCACCGCGGACACCTTGACCCCCGGCGAGTTCTCCCGGCCGAACAGCAGCGGGGCGGCCCGCAGCCCCCGGACCATGCCGGCGGCGTCGACGGTGGTCAGCGGCGGCACCCGGTGCACCACGTCCCCGAGCAGCTCGCTGGCCAGCCCGTCCAGACCGAGCGACAGGATCGGGCCGAAGGCGGCGTCCTCGCGGGAGCGGATGACCAGGGCCACGCCGGGGGGTGCCATCTTCTGGATCACCGGGGCGGCCGCGGCGATGGCCTGCTCGCGGTCGAAGCCGAGCACCGAGACCACCTCGGTGAGGTCCTGCCAGGCGTACGCCAGCTCGTCGGCGTCGTCGAGGTTGCGGTAGACGGCGGCCTGGTCGGGGCGGGCCCGCAACCCCGGGGCCGAGGCCTTGAGCACCACGTTCCAGCCGAGCGCCTCGGCGGTCGCCACGGCCTGCTCCAGCGTGTGCACCTCGGTCTTGGTGACCAGCTCGATCCCGTACGCGCCGAGCAGCTGGGCCGCCTCGTCCTGGGTCAGGGCGCGACCGGCCGGGTGCTGGGCCAGGACCCGGTTCACCAGCCGCTTGGCCGCCTGCTCGTCGATGTCGAGCAGCGGGACCGCCCCCGGGTCGCGGGCCAGCCAGCCGGCGTACTCGGTGATCGAGCCGAGGGCCCGGACCGCGTCGCCGGGTGAGGAGAAGGTGACCAGCTGGCCCATCCCGTCCCGCTCGTCGCTCGGCGGGATCGGGCCGCGGAAGTCCAGCAGCACGCAGATCAGCGGCTTCTCCGCGACGGCGGCCAGCTCCTCCAGCGCCTCCTCCACGTCGTCGTCGCGCCCGTACGGGGAGACCGCCGTGCAGATCACCGAGTCGCAGGTGGCGTCGGCCAGGGCTGCGGAGGCGGCGGCGTGGAACTCGTCGGCGCCGGCGTTGGTGGCCAGGATCAGCGGTTCCGGCTTGAGCACCAGACCGGCCGCCTCCGAGGTGGTGGCCATCTGCCGGGCCAGGGTGGCGGAGTTGGTGATCAGCTGGACGCGGGGGCCCTTGGGCAGCGGCTGCCGGGAGACCACCCGGGCGGCGTCGATCATGCCCTGCCGACGGTGGGTGACGATCACGCCGTTCTGCCGGAACAGGGCGTCGATGGCGGCTTCCTCCGCGTGCCCCAGACCTCCCCGGACCCCGTAGTGGTCGGCCCGGTCGGCCCGCCCCGGGGAGAACACCACCACCGGCTTGCGGCGGGCCAGGCGACGCACGATCCGGGAGAACTTGCGCGGGTTGCCGATCGAGTCCAGCGACAGCAGACAGGCCGACGTGGCCTCGTCGTCCTCCCAGAACTGCATCACGTCGTTGGCCGTCACGTCGGCGAAGTCACCGGTGGACAGGAACGAGGACAGCCCGAGGTCGCGCTCCACCGCGTAGTTGAGCAGCGACACCCCGATGGCCGCCGACTGGCAGAACATGCCGACCACCCCGGCCCGCGGCATCGGGGCCGGGCTGGCGTTCAACCACACCTGCGCGTCGGTGTTGATCAGCCCGAGGGCGTCCGGACCGACCGCGCGCACGCCGTAGGCCCGGGCCAGGTTGACCACGGTCCGGTTGTCGACCCCGCCGTCACCGCCGCCGGTCAGCACCACCAGCCCGTGGGCGCCCTTGTGCGCGGCGTCGATCACCACCCCACCGAGCTGGTCGGTGGGGACCGAGACCACGGCCAGGTCGATCCGGCCCTCCACCGTGGCGATCGAGCTGGCCAGCGGCACCCCGGCGACCGGGCAGCCGTCGGTGCTGACCGCGATCACCTCGCCGCGGTAGCCGCCGCGGACGGTGGACACCACCAGCTCCTGGACCCGGCTGCCCGGCCCCAGCAGCACCACCCGGCCCGGGGTCAGCAGCCGGCGGATCG
>JBMDXL010000675.1:0-2548 GCA_048594465.1 Microlunatus sp.
TCGACACCCTGCAGCCGCACCTCCTGGTCCACCAGGTCGATCATCTTCTCGACGCGCTCCAGCGGCACCGTCGGATCCTCCACCGCCGTCATCGCCAGGGTCGAGATCTCCCCGAGCACGATCTCCCGCTTCCGCGGCCGGATCAGGTCCCGGTGGCGGCGGATCACCTGCATCAACCGCGCGAAGGCGCCGACCGCCTCGACCACCTCGCCCCCCTGGCTGAGCAGGTGGTACTGGCTCAACCGAGCGGTCACCGTCAGGTCGGGGAAGCCGACCCGGTCGCAGTCGGCCACCAGCTGGTCCCAGGCCCGGAGCTGGGCCCGGTCCGCGGGCATCTCGGCGATGGCTCGACTCCGGTCGAACAGGCTCTGGATCTCGGCGCGGTCCGCGCCCTGCATGGACGACAGGTCCGCGTAGCTGATCACCCTGCTCCCTTCTTCCCTGACGTCGCGCGCCGGTCGGTGGTCGCGATCGTGCCAGACGCCGGTGTCCGGACGCCGCGTCCCGCTCGCGGGCCCCTGTCCGCCCAGAAACTCGGACGTCGGAGCATCCCGTTCCTGGCGGTAGGCTGAGCGCGCGGAACACCACCCCCGTTCCGAGCGCCCACCAGCAACGACGCACGGAGCGGGCGCCAGCTCCTGTCACCACGGTCCCGACCCGGACCAGTGCGGGCGCGCCGATGCCACACGACCGACCCCCCGGGGCAGCGGACGACGGACCTGGTCCGCGCCCTCCGCCGCCACCTGGCTTCGACGACGGGAGTCTTGAATGACTGTCGCTCCTGGCACCCGCCAGCTGTCCTCCACCGCCTTCTCCTCGGCCCGGCTCGATGCCGCCGAGCACGGCCTCTACGACCCGGCCCGCGAGCACGACGCCTGCGGGGTCGCCTTCGTGGCGACCCTGAGCGGGGTGCCGAGCCACGCCATCGTGGCCCAGGGTCTGGAGGCGCTGCGCAACCTCGACCACCGCGGCGCCACCGGCGCCGACCCCCGCACCGGGGACGGTGCCGGCATCCTGATCCAGATCCCGGACGCCTTCCTGCGCGCCGAGGCCGGCTTCGAGCTGCCCGCCGCCGGTGCGTACGCCGTGGGCATCGCCTTCCTGCCGCAGGCCGACGACTCCGCCGCGACCGCGAGGCAGCGGATCGAGGCGATCGCCGCGGAGGAGTCCCTCGACGTCCTCGGCTGGCGCGTGGTGCCGAACGACGACAGCTCGCTGTCGGACCTGACCCGCTCCAACAAGCCCCGGTTCGAGCAGCTCTTCGTGGCCGCGCCCGACCGCTCGGTCAGCGGCATCGCGCTCGACCGGCTGACGTACGCCCTCCGCCGCCGCGCCCAGCACGAGGTCGGCGTCTACTTCGCCTCGCTGTCGGCCCGCACGCTGGTCTACAAGGGGATGCTCACCACCGAGCAGCTGGACCAGGTGTTCGGCGAGCTGCTCGACGAGCGGATGGCCAGCGCGCTGGCCGTCGTGCACTCCCGCTTCTCCACCAACACGTTCCCCGCCTGGGAGCTCGCGCACCCGTTCCGGATGATCGCCCACAACGGCGAGATCAACACCGCGATGGGCAACCGCAACTGGATGCGGGCCCGTGAGGCGCTGCTGGCCAGCGGGCAGCTGCCCGGCGACCTGGACCGGCTGTTCCCGATCTGCACGCCGGACGCGTCCGACTCGGCCTCCTTCGACGAGGTGGTGGAGCTGCTGCACCTGGGTGGTCGCTCGCTGCCGCACGCGATGCTGATGATGATCCCGGAGGCCTGGGAGAACAACGACCTGATGGACCAGCGGAGGAAGGACTTCTACGCCTTCCACTCCTGCCTGATGGAGCCGTGGGACGGGCCCGCCGGCGTGGTGTTCACCGACGGCACCCAGATCGGCGCGGTGCTGGACCGCAACGGTCTGCGCCCGGGTCGTTACTGGGTCACCGACGACGGTCTCGTGGTGCTGGCGTCCGAGGCCGGGGTGCTCGACATCCCGGCGGAGAAGGTGGTGGAGAAGGGTCGGCTGCAGCCGGGCCGGATGTTCCTGGCCGACCTGGCCGAGCACCGCCTCATCTCCAACGACGAGATCAAGGACCAGCTCGCGTCCGAGGCGCCGTACGGGGAGTGGCTGTCCGCCGGCCGCATCCTGCTCACCGACCTGCCCGAGCGGGAGCACGTGGTGCACACCCACGCCTCGGTGACCCGTCGCCAGCAGGTGTTCGGCTACACCGAGGAGGAGCTCCGGCTGATCCTGGCCCCGATGGCCACCGCGGCCGCGGAGCCGATCGGCTCGATGGGCACCGACACCCCGATCGCCGCCCTGAGCGCGAAGCCGCGGCTGCTGTTCGACTACTTCTCGCAGCTCTTCGCGCAGGTGACCAACCCGCCGCTGGACGCCATCCGCGAGGAGCTCGTCACCTCGCTCTACAACACCATCGGCCCCGAGCAGAACCTGTTGGCCCCGGGTCCCGCCGCCTGCCGGCGGCTGGTGCTGCCGTTCCCGGTGCTCGACAACGACGCCCTGGCCAAGATCGTCAAGATCAACCGGCTGGGTGACCTGCCCGGCT
>JBMDXL010000676.1:0-1572 GCA_048594465.1 Microlunatus sp.
ATGGCCACCGGCTACCTGAACGCGCTGGGGCTGCGGACCGTCGGTCTGTGCCACAGCGTCCAGGGCACCACCCGGATGCTGGCCCGCACCCTCGGCGTCCCGTACGAGGAGGTCAGCTACGTCTGCGCCGGCATCAACCACCAGGCCTGGGTGCTGAGCTTCCGCCACGGTGGCGAGGACCTCTACCCCCGACTCCGTACGGTGATGAACGAGCGGCACGTGGTCGGCCGGGCGGCGGTGGACCTGGCCGGCGACGACGGTGACCACAGCGAGGCGGCCATCGCCGCGAGCACGTACGAGGGCGGGAACGAGCAGGTCCGGACCACGCTGATGAACCACTTCGGCTACTTCGAGACCGAGTCCAGCCACCACGCCTCGGAGTACCTGCCGTACTTCCGCAAGAACCCCGAGCTGGTGGCGTCGTACCTCCCGGAGCGCTGGGACTACTACGAGATCTGCAGCGCCCACGACGACCAGGGCGACATCGACACCCAGCTGCAGCGGCTGTCCGCCGAGCTGAAGCCGTCGGTCGAGTACGGCGCCAGCATCGTCAACGCCGTGGTCACCGGCGTGCCCACGGTGGTCTACGGCAACGTGCCGAACCGGACCGGCTCGATCGGCAACCTGCCGCCGGAGGCCTGCGTCGAGGTCCCCTGCCTGGTCGACCACAACGGCGTCCAGCCGACCGCGGTGGGCGATCTGCCGCTGCCGCTGGCCGTGCTCAACCGCACGAACATCGGGGTCCAGACCCTGGCCGTGCAGGCGGCGCTCACGGGTGACCGGGAGAACGTCTACCACGCGGTGGCCGTCGACCCGCTCACCGCGGCGCAGTGCACGCTGGACCAGACGCGGGCGATGACCGACGAGCTGTTCGCGGCGCACCACGAGCTGCTGCCGGTCGAGCTGCGGGCGACTGACCGGGAGACGGTTGCCGGCTGACGCACGGATCGGGCGCCTCTGCTGCCGTGGTGTCGGCCGTCGGCCGTCGGCGCGAGGGGTGGGCCCGGGCCACCGGATGTGGCTCGCCGGTCACGTCCGTCCGGTCGGCCCGCCGCGTACGCCGCCTGGATCCACCGGGAAGTCACGCGCGGTCGCGGGGCACGCTCCCCCAGCGACCGGAACCCACCCGGAAGCCACGAACGGTTCACCCGCAGGCGGCGGAACCACCGGGACCCACCGGGAAGTCACGTACGGCTTCACGCGAGCTGCCGGCGTCCGTCGCCGGCAGAGGACGGCATCGACCGGGGTCTAGCCGGTCTCGAAGTAGGAGGTGTCCAGGAAGGCCTTGACCGCGGACTCGGGGACCCGGAAGCTGCGTCCGAAGCGGACGGCCTCCAGCTCGCCGGAGTGGATCAGCCGGTAGACCGACATCTTGGACACGCGCATCACCGCTGCCACCTCGGCCACGGTGTAGAACCGCACGCCGGTCAGACGGCCCTGCAACGAGGCCACTTCCTCGGGCTTGCCCTTGTCGACCATGCCGCCCCCATCCCCCTACGGTCGGCGCCGACGAGGGGTCGGAGCACGTGATGGTGTGAGAGTAGTGGCAGTTGGTACTCGTGGGAAGATCTC
>JBMDXL010000677.1:0-1696 GCA_048594465.1 Microlunatus sp.
CAACCCCTGGTCGGCCAGTCGCTGCTGCGCCTCGGCGTTGGCCGACGCGTTCCGGGAGGCGAAGGCCACCGAGGCGCCGGCCTCGGCCAGCCCCTGGGTCAGGGCGTAGCCGATCCCCCGGTTCCCCCCGGTCACCAGGGCTTTCTTGCCGGTCAGCGCGAACGTGTCCAGTACGGGTCGAGTCATGGGTCATAGGGTGCCAGCCATGCGGCGGTGGAGCGACGACGACCTGCGCTGGTCCACCCTGCGCCGCCAGTTCCCGGTGCCGCTGGACGGCTCGGCGACCACCACCCCCGACGCGGTGCTGGACCTGGTCGAGCGGATCGCCCCGCTCCAGTCCCAGGCCCCCCGGGCCCCGTTCGCGACCGTCGCCGCCCGGCTTCCCGGGACCGCGTACGCCGATCTGGTGGCCCTGTTCGAGGACCACCGGCTGATCAAGGCCAGCACCCTGCGCGGCACCGTCTTCACCAGCGGGCGCCGGGAGTTCGGCTGGTGCCAGCGGATCGCCGCGGAGGGGCGGGTCGCGTTCCTGGCCACCCAGACCAAGGTGCCACCCGACGACGTCCGGGCCCTGCTGAGCGCCGTGGAGGACGCCGCGGCGGACTGGCGGTCCTGGGACGACCTGCTCGACCACGCCCGCGGGTTGATGGCCGCCGGTCCACCGGCCGTCGCCGACCGCGCCGACCAGGTGCGCTTCCTGCTCTGGGGGCAGGCCGGGCTCCTCCGCCGACCCCCGGACACCGCCTGGCACAAGCGGACCGACGTGCTGCGCCGCTCCGCCGCGACCGCCCTCCCGGACCTGACCGCGTACGCCTTCGACGACGCCGTGCTGGCCAGGGTCGAGCGGCACCTGCGGGCGTACGGTCCGGTCACCGTCGACGACGTCTGCTTCTTCCTGGGCATCCGCAAGACCCCGTTGCGGCGGGCGCTGGCCGCCCTGGGCGACCGGGTCATCACCGGGGTGGGTCCGTCCGACCAGCCGATGGTCGACCTCGACGACGAGCACGCCGCCCGCAGCGGACCGCCCGAGGCCGCGAGCGGGGTGCACCTGCTGGCCGAGTTCGACGGTCTGCTGCTCGGTTTCGCCAAACCCGGCCGGCAACGGTTCCTCGACGCCGCACAGCTGGACCTGGTGTGGAGCGCGAAGAACGCCATCTGCGCGCCGATGGTGCTCAGCGAGGGCCGGATCGTCGGGCGCTGGACGACGGTCGGCACGGGTCGCCGGGTCCGCCTGGACGTGACCATGCTGCCGCCGCACCCACCGCTGCCGGACCACGCCCTCGCGACCGCCGCCCGCGCCCTGGAGGCGGTGCTCGATCTCGAGGTGCGCGACGTCCGGGTGCGGTCCTGGCCCGAGGAGGCAGACTCGACGCGTGGAGCATGACGGCAACGGCTGGGTGAGCTGCGATCTCGGGCACCGGCACTGGGGACGCCACGGGGCGGCCGGACTGCTGGTCGCCGATCGCGGACGCGGGGACGAGCCGTGGATCCTGCTCCAGCACCGGGCGGCCTGGACGGCCAGCGGCAACACCTGGGGCATCCCCGGCGGCGCGCGCGACTCGCACGAGTCACCCGCCCAGGGCGCCCTGCGGGAGGCCGGCGAGGAGACCGGCATCGGGGCGGACGACGTCCGGCTCGGCGGCGAGCTGGTCGACGACCACGGCGCCTGGGCCTATGTCACCGTGCTGGCCACGCT
>JBMDXL010000678.1:0-9098 GCA_048594465.1 Microlunatus sp.
GCCGGCCCGGGCCAGCAGGTCGCGCGCCAGCACCACCTTCTCCAGCTCGCCGGCGGTGATCCGGCGGACCGCCTCGGCCACCGCCGCCTCCCACTGCGGACCGGTCAGCCCGCCGTCGGCGTACGAGACGGTCCGCGGCGCGACCGGCTGGACGACCGGCGGCAAGGAGTCGTCGTGACCGAAGGAGGTGCCGATCTGGGTGAGCCAGGACCGGCCGTTGCGCCGCCCGATCACGGTGCGCGGGACGACCAGGGTGGAGCGGGCGGCGGTGGTCGCCGGATCGAACACGAAGCTGCCGAAGGCCATGAACCCGGCCCCGGGGGTCTGGTCCAGGTCGCTGACTGCCACCACCTGGGAGACCAGCCCGGTCCACCACTCCTCCGCCTCGGCCACCGAGGCGGGCTTGCTCCGGACCACCTCGCCCCAGCCGATCATGCCCTCGCCGCGTCGCACCCAGGCGTACGCGTCCTCGGCGGGCAGCAGCGCGGCGAGCGGACCGGGATCGTCGATCTCGACCGTGCGGGCGTAGAGCCGGGGCGGGTACGGACCGGTGCTGCTCACCTGGGCAGCGTATCTCCGGGACCCGCACGACCCATCCGTGACGAGCTCCGCTCCGAATGATCAGCATGGGGAAGCCACGGAAGTCGATGCTCGCCCTCGCCGGGGTGCTGTCCGCGTCGGCGGCGCTGGGGATCGGCCACCTGGTGGCCGCGGTGATGGCGAGACCGGCGGCTTCGCCGCTGATCGCTGTCGGCTCCGTGGCGGTGGATGCGGCACCGACGCCGGTCAAGGAGACGGCGGTCCGGCTGCTGGGGACCTGGGACAAACCGGTCCTCATCAGCGGGATCGCCGTGGTGCTGCTGGTCGCGGCCGCTGGGATCGGCCTGCTGGCCCGGCACCGTCCGCGACCGGCGTCGGTGGCCATCGGCACTCTGGGCCTCGTCGGGGCGGGGGCCGCGCTGCTGCGCAGCGGGTTCTCCTCCGACGGGGTCTGGCGTGCTGTGCCGTCGCTGGTGGCCGGAGTCGTCGGGGTGGCAGCCCTGACCCTGCTGACCCGCTCCCTCACCTCCGCCGACACGCGGGCCACCGAGGCCGAGCTCGTCGACGCCCGCTCGTCCGGCTCCGGCTCGTCACGGTCGGGGACCGCGCTCGGCGATCGACCACCCGCCGGCCCCACATCCGGCAACGGACCCACCCCCGGCGACGGACCCACCATCAGCGACGGGTCGCGGCGACGCTTCCTGACCGCGGCCGTCGGCGTCGGTCTGCTGGCCGCCGTGGGAACCGGTGTCGGGACCGCGGTCAACCGCGCCCGGCAGGCGGCCCGGGGTCTGATCCGGCTGCCGCGGCCCACTTCGCCGGCTGCCCCCATCCCCGACGGGGTGCAGGTGCCCGGGGTGCAGACCTTCACCACCCCGAACGCCGACTTCTACCGGGTGGACATCTCCCTGGTCACCCCCCGGGTCGACGTGGGCAGCTGGAAGCTGACCATCGACGGCGGCGTCGACCGCCCCCTGGAGCTCAGCTACGACGACCTCCTGGCGATGCCGATGATCGAGCGGGACATCACCCTGGCCTGCGTGTCCAACGAGGTCGGGGGGCCCTACGTCAGCTCCGCCCGCTGGCTGGGTGTGCCGTTCAGCGAGATCCTCTCCCGGGTCGGGGTGAAGCCCGGTGTCGACCAGGTCTACAGCTACTCCTCCGACAGCGGCTACACCTGCTCGACCCCGTACGCCGCGGTGAGCGACGGTCGCGACGCGATGATCGCGGTGGGCATGAACGGAGAGCCGCTGCCCGACGCCCACGGCTTCCCGGCCCGGATGGTGGTGCCCGGTCTGTTCGGGTTCGTGTCGGCCACCAAGTGGCTGGAGCGGATCGAGTTCACCAGCTACGCGGCGCAGAGCGCCTACTGGACCGACCGCGGCTGGGCGACCGACGCCCCTGTGCTGACCCAGAGCAAGATCGAGACGCCGGCGTCGCTGGGGACGCTCGGGCCGAGCAAGATGATCGGCGGCACGGCCTGGGCCCAGCACCGCGGGATCGAGAAGGTGGAGATCCGCATCGACGACGGCGAGTGGCAGGACGTCCAGCTGGCGGCGACCGCCGGCATCGACACCTGGCGGCAGTGGTCCTTCCGCTACGACGGGCCGTCTGGGCGCCACACCGCCCAGGTCCGTGCCACCGACGGCACCGGGGCGGTGCAGCCGGAGGACCGGACCAAGGTGTTCCCCAGCGGCGCCCGGGGCTGGCACCAGATCCAGTTCAGCGTCGACTGAGGCCACGCTCCCGCGTACGCGGTCGGCGGCCGCGGACCTCAGCGCTTCTTCTGCGCCTCGACGGCACGCTGCTTCTTGGCTCGCTCCAGCTCGCGCTGCTGCTCGGCCTGCCGGGCCCGGAGCGCCTCCGCGTCCATCGAGTTGAGCAGGATCAGCGCGGCGATGCCGCAGATGGCCAGCGACCACAGCGGGGAGAAGCCCAGCAGCATCGGCGCGGTGGCGATCAGGCAGACGTCGAAACCGCGGAAGACGTTCGACATCAGCCCGGGCGGGAAGGCCCCCGACGGGGTGGAGATCATCGGGGCACTGAAGTCGGGACCCTTGGCCTGCACCCAGCGGATGGCCGCCAGCAGCCCGGCCGCCCCGGTGGCGATGGCCATCAGCGCGGCCTCCGGACCCGTCCGCGCCTCCGCGCCGTCACCGAAGCCCAGGTAGGCCGGAGCGGTGAGCCCGGCCCAGACCGCGACCAGGATGGCCGGCACCGTGATGGCCGACATCTTCAGCTGGGCCAGCGAGAACGGCAGGCACCGCGACAGACCCCCGGTCCGGGTCAGCACCCGGAGACCACCGAGCAGCGGGACCGTCGCCCCGAACAGGGACAGGGCCGCCACCACCGGGGTCAGGGTGCTCATCCCGAGGGCGTCGCAGGCGTACGGGACGACCAGGGTGACGGCCAGCATGAACAGCGGCTGCGGGAACCGCAGCAGCCGCTGCCACTCGCGCCAGACCAGAGCCTGTCGGCCGAGACCGCGACCGCGCTTCGGCCGCACCGATCCGACTGCGACCGCGCGCCGCTCCACCACGATGTCGCGGGCCAGCCCGAAGTCGAGGGCGAAGAAGGCGCCGGAGATGCCCCGGACCAGGGCGCCGCCGCTGGTCAGCCGGGTCCGGCGGATCCGCCCGAGCCGGAGCACGGCCAGCACCAGACCGACCGCCAGCAGCACCCCGGACACCGCGACCACGGCGTAGCCGATCTCCGCGTCGCCCTGCTCACCGATCCCCAGGCTGAACCAGCCGGCGGCGATGCCGATCACCGCGATCAGCGAGGCGACGCCGAGGACGGCGAACAGGTAGGTCGCGATCGCGGTCAGCCGGTGACGCTCCGCGCCCTGCTGGGCGGCGGCGCCGGCCACGGCCGCCAACGACGCGAGCGCGGTGGCGGCCGACCAGACGACCACGTTGACAGCGGAGCCGCCGGTGAGGGCGGTGATCGCACCACCCACCAGGGCACCGACGACCAGGGCGACGGCCAGCGCGGCGACCAGCCGCGGACCGAGCAGGCGCGCCCGCCGGACCGGGGTGTCGAGCAGCCAGAAACCCTCGGCGGCCGAGGCCAGCACCGGTCCGAAGAGCCGGGAGACCGCCAGGGCGAGCGCGACCGAGAGGGCGAGCGCGGCCCAGGGCAGCACCGTCCGGGCGGACAGGCAGGACTCCGAGCTGCACTCCGCCACCACCCGCTGGGCGCGGATGACCACGTTGACCATCGCGCCGCCGATCATCAGGGCGGCGATGACGGCGATGTAGGCGTCGGAGAACGCCTCCCACAGGTTGCGGGTGGCGCGTCCCTTGCGCCAGTCCCGGATCAGGCCCTTGAGCTCGGCGGCCGACGGGACGGCGAGGCGGGTCGGCTCCTCGTCCCCCTCGAAGCCGGCGTCGTGGTGCGCCGGGTGGCCGGAGAACTCGTCGCCGCCGGCGGAGGCGAAGGCGTCGCTGGTGGTCATCGCGTCTCGCCGAGGCGGACGACCCGGGTCGCCACCGACTCGACCAGCGACGGCTCGTGGCTGGCGAACACGATGGCGAGCCCGCTCTTCCGCTCCGCCACCAGCCGCTGGGACAGCCAGGTGACGCCCTCGACGTCGAGCCGCTGCTCCGGCTCGTCCATGATCAGCAGCTTGCGCGGGCGGACGAACGCGGTGGCCAGGGCCAGCCGGCGTCGTTGACCCGAGGACAGCGTGCCGGGCAGCTGTCCCGACTGCGGGACCAGCTGCACCTCGTCGAGCACCTCGTCCACCATGGCGTCCGGGTCGTCCTGACCGTGGGCCCGAGCCAGCAGGTCCAGGTGCTCGACCACGCTGAGGTCGGGGAAGAAGTCCAGGTCGTCGATCACGGTGGCCACGTTGCGACGGATCTCCGGGGAGGTCTCCGACATCGGTGTGCCGAGCACGTCGATGGTGCCGTCGTCGGGGCGGTCGGCGCCGACCAGGCAGCGCAGGAGCGTGGACTTGCCGGCCCCGTTGCGTCCGGTGAGGGCGATGGCCTCACCCGCCCGGACCTCCAGGTTGAACCCGTCGAAGATGGTGTGGGAGCCGAAGCTGCGCTTCAGCCCCGACACTTTGAGCACGGTGGTGCGTTTGGCCATGGGGGCGATTCTGCCCCCTCGGACCAGCGGATCGGGCCGACGACCACGTCCGAGCCGGGGTGAGTCGGTCCGCCGCCTCCGCCCCGGGTGAGTCGGTCCGCCGCCTCGGCGGCCCGGCCGTCGGTGGGGCCGAGCACGGCCCCGGGCCGGGTCAGCGGACTAGGCCAGCGCGGGCTGGCAGGTCACGCCGGACTGGGTGAGCAGACCGATGTCGCTCTTGTCGATCTTGGTCGGCTCCCCGTCCTGCATGGCCACCAGCGTCGCCGTCTTCGCCTTGTCGTACATCTCGTCCACCATGCACTGGGCGAACTTCTTCGCCTTGCTCGCGGAGATGCCCTGGGTCTTCTCGTAGAAGGTCGACAACCCGGCCACGATGTCGGACTTCGACGGCTTGCTGCCCTCCTCGGACCGGGTGGTCGCGCTGGTCTCCGCGCTCGGGGAGGTCTCGGCGGTCGGGCTGGTCGCCGTCGTCGGTTGGTCGCTGGCCGCCGGTGACGCCGCCGACGGGGCGGCGGACGTCTGCGGCGCCGACCCCGTGCCACTCTGCTCTCCCCCGCAGCCGGTCAGGGCGAGGGTGGCGGCGGTGGCGGCGGCCGCGAGGGCGTACGTGATCCGACGGTTCATCTGCAGCTGGCTCCTGGTCTCGGGTGACGGCTGGCGGGCGAGCGGCCTCGAACTGTAGTGCGCGCCGGGGTCGCCACCGCGAGGCCAAGGGGCCCGCGCCGACCGGGAAAGTGAACAGAAAAAGAAAAACCGCCGATCGGCCATCCGCCGACTGGTCAGACTCCGAATCCTTCTGTGAGACGACCCCACCGGGGACGTTCGATCACCGGAGGACTCATCATGATCATCAAGACCCGCAAGAACGCTACCCGCCTGGCGGCCCTGACCGCCGCGATCCTGCTGCCGCTGAGTGCCGCCGCCTGCGGCATGGACAGCAACACGGCCGCTCCGGCCGGGGGCACCTCGTCCGCCCCGATGAGCAGCCCGTCGATGTCCGCGCCGGCCAGCCCGTCCGCGTCGGAGTCCATGGCCTCGATGACCGAGCCGTTCGGCCCCGCCTGCTCCTCGGTCCCGAAGACCGGCAAGGGCTCCTTCGACGGCATGTCGCAGGACCCGGTGGCCACCGCCGCCAGCAACAACCCGGCGCTGTCCACCCTGGTCACCGCGGTCAAGGCCGCCGGCCTCGTCGACACGCTGAACACCACCGAGGACATCACCGTCTTCGCACCGGCCAACAGCGCGTTCGAGGCCATGGACCAGGCCACCCTGAAGAAGGCCCTGGGTGACCCGAAGGGTCTGCTCACCGACGTGCTGACCGCCCACGTGGTGGCCGGTCGCCTGTCGCCCGACCAGCTGGCCGGCGAGCACCAGTCGCTGAACAAGTCGCAGCCCGTCACCGTGACCGGCTCCGGCGAGAGCTTCACCGTGAACGGCGAGGCGATGGTCGTCTGCGGCAACGTGCAGACCGCCAACGCGACCGTCTACATCATCGACAAGGTGCTGCTGCCCAAGTCCTGATCCCCGCCCGCACCGGCCGTCCGAGACACATCGGGCGGCCGGTGGGTGAACCACCGAGGGATCGCGAGAGGATGTCAGGGTGACCAGGTCAGCCGGACCCGACGACGTCGGGAAGCCCGCCGATGCCGACGTCGGAGGACGTCAGCAGCAGGCGGCCCGACTCGCCGACCTCCTCGACCGTTCCTCACGGGGGCAGGAGGAGGCGTTCGCCGAGCTCTACGACGCCACCTCCAGCCGGATCTACGGCGTCGTGCTGAAGGTGCTGCGGTCCCCGGACCTGGCGGCGGAAGTCACCCAGGAGGTGTACGTGGAGATCTGGCGGCTGAGCAGTCGCTTCTCCACCGAGCGGGGCAGCGTGATGTCGTGGATGGTCACCATCGCGCACCGCCGGGCCGTGGACCGGGTCCGGGCGACCGTCAGCGAGACCCGCCGGGACACCGACTGGGCCCGGCTGGACGAGGAGACGCCGCACGACAAGGTGTGGGACACCCTGGAGCACCGCCTCGACACCGAACGCGTCCGCAAGGGGATGGACTCGTTGACCGCTGTGCAGCGGGAGGCAGTCAGCCTGGCCTACTTCGGTGGCTACACCCACCGCGAGGTGGCCGGCTTGTTGAAGCTGCCGCTCGGAACCGTCAAGACGCGGATCCGAGACGGCCTGATCGGGCTCCGAGACGCCCTCGGAGTCGAAGCATGACCGCGGCGTCCAGGCAGGAGGGGGTGCGAGATGTCTGATCCACAGGGGTACGACCCGTTCGTCAACGACCCCCACGGGGCCGTGGGAGCGTACGTCGCCGACGCGTTGGACGACGACGAGCGCACCGTCTTCGAGCTGCACCTGGCCGGCTGCGAGAGCTGCCTGCGGGAGGTGGCCGAGTTCACCGAGACCGCCGCGGAGCTGACCTGGCTGACCGAGGCCACCCCGCCGCCCAGTCTGCGGGCGTCGGTGCTGTGGGAGATCGCCACCGTCCGACCCCTGCCCCCCACCGCCACCGTCGAGCTGCCGGGGTCCCCGGTGTCGCCGGGGTGGTGGGTGTCGGCCGAGGCGCCGGGGAGCCCGGCGTCCCGTCTGGCCACCGCGTCGGCGTCCGAACCCGATCCCGAGGCCACCGTTGACCGGCGGCAGCTGGACGAGCTGGCCGTCCGTCGGCAGCGGCGGACCCGGCGGATCCTGACCGGTCTGGTGGCGGCGGCCCTGGTCATGGTGGTCGCTCTCGGCGGCTGGGTGTCCGTGCTCCGCAGCGACCAGCGGAACCAGCAGGTCGCCAGCCAGCGGGTCAGCGAGCTCCTGACGGCGCCGGACGCCAAGGTCTATGCCACCACTCTCAACGGCTCCTCGGTGTCCTTCGTGGTCTCCAAGGCCCGTGACCAGGCGGTCTTCCTGGGCGATGATCTCCCCTCACCCGGTGACGGCAAGGCCTACCAGCTGTGGATGATCGGTTCGGCCATCACCCCGAACGCCCTGATCGACCAGGGCGGCGACGTCACCCAGTGGCTGGACGACGGTCCCCTCGACGGGGCGAAGCAGCTGGCCGTGACCATCGAGCCGGCCGGCGGGTCCAAGACTCCCTCCCTGCCTCCGGTGGCCGGAGTCGAGCTCTGAGGCGTGGCAGGCTAGCGCCGTGAACCGTCTCATGCCGCCGCGTTGTCAGCGTGGGTGGTCGCTGTGACCACCACCGAAACCGACAGCTCAGCAACAGATCGAGGCTCGCGGGCCAGTCTGGCCAAGGGCCGGGCCGAGGTCGCCGCCATGTTCGACCGGGTCGCCGAACGCTACGACCTGGCCAATGACGTGTTGTCGCTGGGCCTGGACCGGGCCTGGCGGACGCTGGTGCTGGAAGCCGTCGACCCTCGGGTGGGTGACCGCGTCCTCGACCTCGCCGCCGGCACCGGCACCTCCAGCGAGCCGTTCGCCGCCGCCGGGGCCTTCGTGGTGCCGACCGACATCTCGCTGGGGATGCTCACCGTGGGCAAGCGCCGCAGCCCGTGGCTGTCCTTCGTGGCCGGTGACGGGCTCCAGCTGCCGTACGCCGACGACAGCTTCGACGCCGTGACCATCTCCTTCGGGCTCCGCAACGTGTCCGACACCGTCGCCGCGCTGACCGAGCTCCGACGGGTCACCAAGCCCGGCGGCCGGCTGGTGGTCTGCGAGTTCTCGACACCGACGTGGACCCCGTTCCGGCTGCTCTACCGCAACTACCTGGTGGCGGCCATCCCCCGGATCGCCCGGATCGTCTCCTCCAACCCGGTCGCCTACGAGTACCTGGCCGAGTCCATCCTGGGCTGGCCGGACCAGGCCGGGTTGGCCGCGCTGATGCAGAGGGCCGGCTGGCAGCAGGTGGCCTGGCGGAACCTGTCCAGCGGCATCGTGGCCCTGCACCGCGGCACCGCGTAACGGCTCACCCGGGGAAGGCCCAGGCCACCATCAGCGGGAACTCGGCCCGCCAGAACGGGTCCCCGTGGTCACCGGCCCGCTCGGTCAGCACGACGTCGGCCCCGGCCCGGCCGAGCGCGTCCGCCCAGCGGCGCGCGTTCTCGGCGAAGAAGGGTTCGTCGGTGCCGGCCGTCAGGTAGCAGCGCGGCAGCGACGTCGGCAGCACCTCCGGCGGCCGGTAACCGCCACCGGGCGAGCTGGCGAAGACGGCCCCGTACGTGCTCGGGTGGCGCACCCCCAGGGCCAGGGCGAGCTCGGCCCCGGCCGACACCCCGCAGACCGCCGTGCGCTCGGCGGGGAAGGCACCGAAGCGGTCCTCGACCCAGGCGCGGACCTCCTCGACGACGAACCGCTCGTGCGCGGCGAACACGGCAGGCTCGAAGCCGGGTGAGTACTCCCGGAGCCGGACCATCTCGTCGGGGGCGTCGGTGCGAGGCACCCCCACCACCCGCGGCGCCACGGTGCCCGCCGCCGCCCGGTCACCCCCCCACCCCGCGAACAGCTCGCC
>JBMDXL010000679.1:0-2666 GCA_048594465.1 Microlunatus sp.
GACGCCCACGTGGCGGTGGCCGAGGACGACCTGAGTCTGGGCGAGTTCCTGGTCTCCGAGCTGCTCGTCTGCGACACCCACATCCTGCTGGACCCCGCCGGCACCGACACTCCCTCCGACGCCGACGCTCTGTCCCTTGACGCCGAGTCCGTCCGCTCCCGGGCGCGGGCCGGCCGGGAGCTGGCCGAGCACATCGCGCCCCAGGCCCGGGCAGTCACCGTCCGCGGTCACGCGCGGTGCGGGAACCTTCCGGCCGTCACCCTCGCCGACACCTACGACGAGAACGAGGCCGAGGCCCGGACAGAGCTCGGCGCGGTGTCCGTGCCGATCCGGGACCACGGCGAGCTGATCGCCAGCCACGTCGTCCGGCTCGAGCGGCCGTTGCACCCCGAGCGGCTGGCCGTGGCCCTGCACACCGTCGCCGCCGGCGTCGTCTGGTCCCGTGGTCGGGTGTGGATCGCGTCCATGCCGGCCCGCCGGGTGGGCTGGCTCGGGGTCGGTCCCGAGATCAGCTTCACCGACGCCGGCGGCTGGCTCGCCGACGGCTCCGAGCGGTTCCGGATGGACAGCCTGGCCCTGCTCACCTGGCACCCGGTGCACGGCGACCGCGGCACCGTCCTGGCCTTCACCGGCCGCGACCTGGCGGTCGACGAGATCGAGTCCGCCCTGCTCGCCTGCGAGCTGACGCCCGACGAGCTGGCCCTCGGTCTGGACCACTGGTCCAGCCGGCCGGATCCGCTGGATCTGCGCGGGGCCTTCGGCCACGTGCACGAACTCGACCACGAACCCCACGAGACGGAGTGATGATGAAGGTCCGCAACTCCCTGCGCGCGTTGAAGAAGAAGCCGGGTGCCCAGGTGGTGCGCCGGCGCGGACGGGTGTACGTCATCAACCGGCGCGATCCGCGGTTCACGGCCCGGCAGGGCTGACGCCCGTTCGCGCGCTCTCGGCACGTCCGCGAAGCAGCAGGGCCGCCCCGACCGCCGGAAGGGCCGGCAGCACCCACGGCACCGCGGCGGCGAGCGACGGGCTGGTGGCCAGTGCCAGGGTGGCGCCCAGCACCGGCCCGGTCACCACGACCGCGATTCCGCCGACCGTGGCCAGCGCGCCGTAGCGCAGACCGAGCCGCTCCGGGTCGGCGCCGTAGGCGACGGCGGCCTTGACCGACGGCAGCAGCAGGGCCTGCCCGGCCACCAGCAGCAGCACCCAGCTGGCGGCCGGGACCAGCCGAACCCAGCCCGGGCCGGGCGCCAGCGGCACCTGGACGGCGATCAGTCCGAAGCCGGCGGCGATCACCAGCAGACCGACCCGGGTCGCGGTCCGGGTGCCCCAGCGGCGCGTCAGCCGGACCGCGGGCCACTGCAGGACCACCGTCAGCACCGACGCGTACGCGAAGAGCAGACCGATGTCCGACGGCCGACCCTGGACCCGTTCGATCTCGCGGGGCAGCGCCAGGTAGAGCTGGTGGAAGCAGACCAGGTACGCCGCGTAGGCGAGGGTGGAACCGCGGAACGCCGGCTCGGCCAGCAGCTGGCGGGCCGCACCCCACCGGATCGGGGTCCGCACGGCCGGTGCCCCGGACGGGGTCGGCGGCAGGGCCAGCGCCAGCACGACCCCGAGGACGACGAAGACCGCGGCACCGAGCACGCAGACCGCCAGGAACCCCCGGTCGATCAGCAACGCCCCGAGCAACGGTCCGCTCACGGCGCCGATCTCGGCGGCCACGCTCAGGGCGGCGAACCAGCCCAACCGGCCGTGCCCCGGTGCGGTCCCCGGTGCGGTCCCGGGTCCGGTCACGCCGGTCGCGCCGGCGGCGCCCGCCGCAGCCAACGCGTCCAGCGCCGGGGAGAACAGGGCGCCCCCGAAGCCGGTGAGGACCGCCCCCAGCAGCAGGGTGGGCAGCGAGTCGGCCACCCCGAGCGCGACGTAGCCGACCACCCGGACGGCGCACCCCGCGACGACCAGCCGACGGGCGCCGAACCGGTCGGACAGCAGCCCGCCGACCACGAACAGCCCCTGCTGGCTGAAGGTCCTCACACCGAGCACCAGACCGACGGCCCACGGCGCCAGACCGACGGGGCCGGCGGCGTACGCGGCCAGGAACGGCAGCACCAGGTAGAAGCCGGCGTTGGCGCCGACCTGGGCGCCGGCCAGCACGGACAGCCGGGGCGCGGCCCCAGCACGCCGGAGCCGGCGCCTCACGGCCGGGTCGGCCGCGGAGCACCCGCCCGCGGAGCGAGGTTGGTCGCGGACACGGCCAGCACCGACAGGGCGACCAGTGCCGCACTCGGGGCCAGCACGGCCCAGGGGGCGCGCTCCACGTAGGGCAGTCCCTCGCCCAGGATCAGCCCCCATTCCGGCCGCGGGGGCTGGGGTCCGAGACCGAGGAAACCCAGGCCGGCGATGGCCAGGGCGATGCCCGGCAGCCGCAGCATGGCGTGCCGGACCACCGGGCCGACCACCGCCGGCAGGACGTAGCCGACCAGCACGCTGACCGCCCCGGCCCCCAGCACCGGGGCGATCCGGACGTGCGGTTGACCACGGGTCTCCTCGGCCAGCGCGGCGGTGTGCGCCGCCAGCGGTGCCCAGCAGGTCAGGGTCACCGCCAGGGCCGCGCCGACCAGGCTGCCGCCCAGCACGGCCGCGACCAGCAGTCCCGCGACCAC
>JBMDXL010000068.1:0-3182 GCA_048594465.1 Microlunatus sp.
TCAGCGCGAGGACCCGTCGGTCACCCCCGCCGCGGCGCCGCCGAAGCCCGCGCGCCGCTCCCGGCGGAGCCGCCAGGCGGACCCGGTGGTGGCCGCGCGGCGGGCGCGTCGACGCAACAACCTCCCGGTCGAGGCCGACCCCGGCGAGCCGATCCCCAAGCGGATCCTGCGCTCGCCGCTGGTCTGGCTGACCGTGGTGATGCTGTTGGCGTACGCGACCCTGCTGGTGCTGCTCTACCGGCAGGTGGTGCCGGACCAGGAGGTGCCGGGTGGCATCATCCCCGGTCTGGGCACGGAGGCGGTGCCGATCGCGGCCAAGTACGCGGCGATCACCGCGATCCCGTTGTCGCTGCTGTTCCTGTGGGCCGACCGCTACCGACCCCAGCGCTTCTGGGTCTGGCTGATGACCTTCGGCTGGGGCGCGTGCGTGGCCACCTACGTCTCCGCCCAGGTGAACACCTGGGCCGCCTCCCAGCTGAGCATCATCGGTGACGGTGACCCGGCCACCGGGGCCCGGGCCGCGATCTTCGTCGCCCCCTGGGTCGAGGAGGCCGCCAAGGGGACGGTGCTGTTCTGGCTGGCCATCCTGATGCGCTACCAGTGGGTCAGCCGGCTGAGCGGCATCGTGCTCGCGGGTCTGTCCGGCGCCGCGTTCGCCTTCGTGGAGAACATCCTCTACTACGGCCGCGCGTACCGGTTCGCCTCCCGGACCTTCGGCGAGGTGCCGCCGTTGGAGGCCCTGCAGAACCTGTTCATGCTGCGCGGCGTGATGACCTTCTTCGGTCACCCGCTCTTCACCGCCATGACCGGCATCGGTCTGGCGGTCGCGCTGCGCTCCAAGAGCAAGGTGGTCCGGGTGGTGGCGCCGCTGGCCGGCTACACCGCGGCGGCCTTCCTGCACATGGCCTTCAACTCCAGCGCCTCGCTGCTGCAGGGCACCAACCTGCTGCTGATCTACCTGTTCGTCGCGCTGCCGCTGGTCATCGCGGTCATCGTGTTCACCGTCCGCCAGGTCCTCACCGAGGGCCGGTTGATCAGGACCCGGCTGGGCGACTACGTCCGGCTGGGCTGGCTGGCCGAGGAGGACCCGGCGCCGCTGTCGCGGCTCCGGACCCGCGGCAAGGCGCTCTGGCACGCGGTCTTCGCCGGACCCGACGTCCTGCTGGCCACGATCCGGCTGCAGAGAGCCGCCACGGAGCTGGCCTACCTGCGGGACGCGATGGCCCGGGGTCTGGTGGACACCGCCGGTCTGGCGCGGGAGAAGCTGCTGCTGCAGAAGGTGCACGCGCTGCGCGGCACGGCGGTCATCGCCCCCACGGGTCGCGCGGCCTACCCGAGCTTCCGGCGGCGCCGGGCCGTGGCCGCCACGCCCGCGTACGCGCCGGCGAGCTTCCCGGGTCCGGCCGGACTGGGCGGGAACTATCCCGCGCCGCCACCCCAGGCCCAGGGGCCCCACGCCGCACCCTTGGGGCAGACTGCTACCCAGTACTCCGAAGTCGACCCCACCTGGAAGCCGCCCGGTCAGTGAGCTGACCACCTCCCGGTGACCGACCGGTGTCGGTCACGGCCAGCGACGGCCGAACGGGAGGATGCGGATGACGGGTCGGGAGACCGCGCTGGAGACGGCTCTCGTCGGTCTGCGCGACACGCTCACCGGCGTGCGACTGCCGATCGACCTGCCCCGGACCGAGGAGCAGCGCCGGTCCGCGGCCGATCTGGTCCGCCAGCTGGACGACTACGTGCTGCCTCGCCTCGCCACCATCGACGCCCCGCTGCTGGCCGTGGTCGGCGGCTCCACCGGCGCCGGCAAGTCGACCCTGGTCAACTCCGTGGTCGGCCGGCGGGTCACCGCCCCCGGGGTGATCCGGCCGACCACTCGCTCGCCCGTGCTGGTGCACCACAGCAGCGACGCCGACTGGTTCACCAGCAGCCGGGTGCTGCCGGGCCTGGCCCGCTCCAGCGGGGCCAGCAACGACACCCGGTCGCTGCAGCTGGTGCCCGACGACAGCATCCCGCCCGGTCTGGCCATCCTGGACGCGCCCGACATCGACTCGGTGGTGGCCGACAACCGCAAGCTCGCCGCGCAGCTGCTGGCGGCGGCGGACCTGTGGTTGTTCGTCACCTCCGCCGCCCGCTACGCCGACGCCGTGCCCTGGGACTTCCTGCTGTCGGCGGCCGACCGGAGCGCCGCCGTGGCCGTGGTGCTGGACCGCATCCCACCCCGCGCGATGGCGGAGGTGCCGGCGCACCTCGGTCGGCTGATGGGGGAGCGCGGTCTCGGTCGTTCGCCGTTGTTCGCCGTCCCGGAGACCGACGTCGACGAGAACGGTCTGCTGCCGACCGCGGCCGTCCAGCCGATCCGGAGCTGGCTGGCGCGGTTGGCCGCGGACCAGGCCAGTCGGGCCGCCGTGGTGCACCAGACCCTCGACGGCGCGATCGTCGCGGTGGCCCGGCGCGGACCGGCGATCGCGACCGCGCTGGACGAGCAGGCGGCCACCCTGGACCAGCTCCGGGGCGAGGTCGACGCCGCGTACGCCGAAGCGGTCCGCACCGTCGGGGTGCAGACCGCCGACGGCACCCTGCTCCGCGGGGAGGTGCTGGCCCGCTGGCAGGAGTTCGTCGGGACCGGTGAGTTCTTCCGCGCCATGGAGCAGAAGATCAGCTGGCTGCGGGACAAGATCACCTCCGCGTTCACGGGCGAGCCGAACGGTGTCGGCGACCTGAAGGTCGCGGTCAGCTCCGGGCTCGAGGCGCTGCTGCGCAGCGAGGCCGACGCGGCAGCCGAACGGGCCGACGCGTCCTGGCAGGCCCATGCGGCCGGTCGACAGCTGCTCGGTCGGAGCGGTCAGGACCTGACCCGGGCCGCGCCCGACTTCGCCGACCGGTCGGCCCGGGCGATCCGGGACTGGCAGGGGGCCGTGTTGGACCTGGTCGCCGACACCGGGATGGCCAAGCGGTCCCGCGCGCGCTACCTGGCGCTGGGCGTGAACGGCGTCGGTGCCGCGCTGATGATCGTCGTCTTCGCCCAGACCGGCGGCATCACCGGCGCGGAGGTCGGCATCGCCGGTGGCACCACCGTGGTGGCCCAGCGGGTGCTGGAGGCGGTCTTCGGTGACCAGGCCGTACGGCGGCTGGCCACCACGGCCAAGGAGGAGCTGGACAGCCGGGTGGCCGCGCTGATG